>CALVWH010000015.1 GCA_944364705.1 uncultured Bacilli bacterium
AAAAAGTATTTTTCGCTAAAATAAGAAAAATACTTTTTTTACTGAATAGAAAAATTTTATTTTTTGACTAGGTTAAGATATAGATCCTTTGTGTTTAATAACTGTAAACAGAATACCATAGAAAACAAATAAAATTTTAAAGGTACCTAGAAATAAAACAAAGATTCCAATGATTTTTAAAATAATTGCAATATTCCATTTTAAATTTTTTTTATGAAGAAATAGAACAATCACATCATAACCAACAGTTGATGAATTTTCCTGTAGACATAAAGAATGACCACTACCAACGAAGATACCAGCGAGAAGGACACAAATAAGTGATGGAATATGAAATAAAGATTTGATAAAAAAATTTTTTCTTAAGGAAAAAAATGAATAAAAGGCAATTTTTTAAGAAAAATTTCTAAATATATCTTCATTTACAGTAAAAACGATTCGTGATATACTTGAAATAGAAATTTTGTATTTATAAAATATAGAAAAGCCAAAAAATTATTTTCTTTTTTACTTGTTTTTATAAAAAGAAAGGATACAGGAAAAATGAAAGAAATCATTTATAATTATGATTTGTTAGATCCAAAAGAAATTACGGAAACCGTTATTCGTATGAAAGTCTTGCTTTTTTATGAAGAAAACCTTCTTTTAGGAAATGAAAATCATATTTTTCAGTTTCCAGGTGGACATTTAGAAAATGGAGAAACGTTTGAAGAATGCTTAAAAAGAGAAATTCTAGAAGAAACGGGAATTGAAATTCAAACAGAAGAGATTGAAAAACCATTTTTAAAAATAACGTATTTAAATAAAGATTGGCCAGAAAAAGGAAAAAACAGAAAATCAGAAATCTATTATTATGCGATAAAAACAAAAAAACAACCCGATTTATCGAAAACTTGTTATACTGAACATGAAAAAGAAGGAAACTTCACAATCGAACAAATTCCTTTCGTTTCTGTTATAGAAAGAATCAAAGAAAACATTCCCAAAAACAAATTAAATGAAACGATTGCACCCGATATGATTGAAGCAATAACAGAATATCAGAAAAGAGGAACATAAATGAAAGAACAAATCTTATTACAAATGAAAAAAGAAGTAGAACAAATCCGAAGAAAAATAAACTTTCATAATGATTTAATCAAAAGAAAAAAAGAATTAGAAAAAGATCCGAAAATAAAAGAATATTTAGAATTAATCAAAACATTAGAAGATGATTTCTTTAAAGAAGATGCACATATTAGAAAAACACAAAGAGAACTTATTACTTCGGTATACCGCAAACATCTTTTCGAAATAAAAGAGACCAATCAAATTTATGTATACATAGGAACTTTTTGCCGCAGTACTTCTATGCAGGAAGAAGACATTCGAGTAAAATATTCCGATCCAGAAGCAGATTATCGGATTTATTGGAATATAGAACAACCATATGCGGAAAATATTCCAATTATGAAATGTGAAAAATTTGAGGAAGAACATATCATCTTAAATTCCGAATCTTATTTTCGTGAATCCTTATATTATAAAATACAACGAGAATTTTTTGAATTCGCAGTAAAACAAAATCAAGAAGTAGCAAAGAAAAAAATTCTTGAAAAATACGGAAAACGATAAAATAGGAGGATTTATGATCGTAAAAAATAACTATGATAAATGTTTAACCAATTTTGCTTGTTCCATTCGAAAATATTTTGAATTAGAATATCATCATAAAACATTAAAAGAAGTTGATGACCTTTTGGAAAGATATCAACCAGAAAATGTTGTTGTTCTTTTATTTGATGGTATGGGATCTAGAATTTTAAAGCGTACTCTTGAAGAAGAATCATTTTTTCGAAAACACCAAATCGAAGAAATTACCACTGTTTTTCCAGCAACGACCACAGCAGCAACAACTTCTATGAAAACAGGATTAAATCCGGTAGAACATGGATGGCTTGGATGGAACACGTATTTATCGCCAATAAAAAAAACCATTACCTTATTTCGGGATTGTGAAAAAGCCAAAACAGACGTTTGTATGGAATTTGTAAGAGAAAAAGAACGGTTTGTTTCCAAAACTATTGTGAAAGAAATTAATGAAAATAAAAAATTCCAAGCATTAGAAATTTCTCCATTTGGAGATCATCCATATGAAAACTTAGAAGATATGTTTCACCAAATGGAAGAAGAAACAAAGAAAAAAGGGAAAAAATATATTTATGTTTATGACGAGGAACCGGATGCGACAATGCATCTTTACGGATCTGATCATTTAGAAGTAAGAACATTAATTGAAAAACGAAGCAAAAAATTAGAAGAACTATGTTCCCGTTTAAAAAATACGATAATTTTCGTTGTTGCTGATCATGGTCATATTACAGCAGAACCAATATATTTAAAAGATTATCCAGATATTTTAGACATGTTAGAAAGAACAACATCGATTGAACCAAGAGCCGTTTCGTTCAAAGTAAAAGAAGGAAAACAAAAACAGTTTGTTGATATCTTTCAAAAAACGTTTGGAAATTATTTTTCTTTGTATACAAAAAAAGAGATTATGGATAGTAAACTATTTGGCGATGGAAAAGAATGCGAATGGTTTGAAGAAGCCATTGGCGATTATTTAGCAATCGCTGAACATTCCAATAAATACCTAGTTGACGAAGGGGATCACATTTTATATTCCCAGCATGCTGGATATACCGATGATGAAATTTACGTACCATTGATTATGTGGCATTCATGATATAGAACTTTGAAAACATAACGTTCTATAAAAATCTTTCTTTGCATAGTTTTTATTAAATTAAAAAATTAGAAAAAATAGGAACTTAAAATATGCAAAAAAAGAAAAAGAACATAAATTAAAAAAGATATGGAATCAAAAAAAGATTTGTTTCTAAAATAAGATTCCATATATTTTTATTGGTCTTTACTTGAAAATATGATACAATAGCAATAAGAAGTGATTTTTGAAAGAAAGTAGGCGGTATTGTGGCAGGTGTTGTATACGAAAAAGTAAAAAAATTTAAAAGAAAATATCCAATGACAGTTGCTTGGAGACTTAAAAAACATAGTAAGATTATCGAAATGCATTTAAATCCTGGAGAAGTGGTCAAATATGCATTTGCCGCTCAAAAAAACGATAATCCATTTGATATTATCACAACCAATGCGATTGCTCTTACTAATAAAAGAATTTTGATTGCCAATAAACGATTACTTTTTGGCTATTCCTTTACTGCGATAACTCCAGATTTATTCAACGATTTAAAAGTAACGATGGGGCTTATTTGGGGAAAAGTATACATTGATATGGTAAAAGAATTTGTTCCCTTATCTCACATCCAAAAAGAAGCATTACCAGAAATCGAAACTTGTGTTACCGAGTATATGATGGAAGAAAAGAAAAAATATGCGTCAAGAAAAGCTAATATGAATTCCTAACATTCCTATGGGAATGTTTTTCTTTTTTCTAGGAAAAATCTACTTAGATTCGTTGAAAAAAGAAAAAAATCATGATATGATAAGCATAGATTTGTTTAAAAAAAACAAAAGTGGAATCATAATAAGTGAAAGGGGGAATTTTTTTGTTTTTAAAAAGAGATAACAACCATATCGATAAAGGGAAAATTAACGACATTTTACATATTAGTAATAAAATTTTACGAGTTTTTTACGTGCTCATTTTTATTGTGTGCATCTATGTTGTTACGATTGTATCCAAAGAATGGAAAATTTTAACCTTTCTTTTGGATTTATTAAAAATCATTTTTCCTTTATTTATGGGATTAGTCATTGCTTGGATTTTCGAGCCTCTGGTAAAAAAACTTACCAAAAGAAAAATTCGTAGAGGTTTTGCAGTAACCATTGTTTATTTATTATTTTTAGGTGTACTAGCCTTGATGATTGGAATGATCATTCCATTAATATCCGATCAAATTAATGATTTTGCTGCTAGTATCCCATCCTTAATTGATACCGTAAAAGGATGGATTCAAAATCTCTTAAATCCATTGGAAGATATCAAAGGATTTGATGTTCCTGCATTTGAAAAAGATTTATTTCAACAGATCGCAAATTTTGGAATGGGTTTAATGAACGAACTTCCAATGCTTACTGTTGAAGTGGTAAAAACATTGATTTCTGGATTTGGAACCTTTTTAGTAGGACTTGTAATCGGATTTTATATGTTGATTAGTTTTGAAGATGCAGCCGATACCATTTTAACGTTGATTCCAAAGAATGCTCGAAAAAATACAAAAGAATTAATGGATCAAGTAAATACTTCTTTGCGAAGCTTTGTCAATGGAGCCTTAGTGGATTGTAGTGTTGTTTTTCTTATCAGTTCGATTGCTTTCACAGCGATTGGATTAAAAGCTTCTTTGATTTTTGGACTTTTTTGTGGAGTCACGAACGTCATTCCTTATGCAGGTCCTTATATTGGTGGTGCACCAGCAGTATTGGTTGGTTTTGCCCAAGGACCAACGACTGGGATTTTGACACTTATTTCCATTGTAGCGATTCAGTTTATCGAAGGAAATTTCTTACAACCATTTATTATGAGTAAAACAACGAAATTGCATCCAGTAACCATTATTTTAGGTTTATTGATTTTTGGACATTTTTTTGGTATTATAGGAATGGTTGTTTCAACGCCAATTATTGCGGTAGCAAAAACAATTTTCTTTTATTTCGACCGCAAATATCAAATTCTTAATTTTCAAAGTGAAGAGAAAGAAGAGTAGAGAGTCTTCCTTTTTTAAAGAGAGTTTACGGTTGGTGAAAGTAAATAAAAAGAACTCTTGAAGCTACTTTTAAATGCAAGCAAACCTTGCCGGTAGAAACCGTTATCGAAAATAAGAACCAATTAGGATGGTACCACGGCATTAAGTTAAAAAAAAAATAGAAACGATGCCGTTTTTTTAGGAGGATTTATGGAAAAGAAAAAAACAATTATTTTTTTATTATCAGGAAAAGCAGAAAGTGGAAAAGATAAAGTAGCCCAAATCATTATTCAATTGTGTAAAGATAAAAAAGTCAAAAAAGTATCTTATGCATATTATTTAAAACATTATATAAAAGAAATTTTTGGTTGGGATGGAAAAGAAGAAACCAAACCTCGGACCCTTTTACAAAATTTTGGATATTCCTTTCTACGCGAAAAAATAGATCCTTATCTCTTAATCCGAAGAACTTGTGAAGATATTCAAGTTTTCTCTTATTTTTATGATATAATTTTAGTAACGGATGCTCGGCTAAAAGAAGAAATTGAAATTCCAAAACAAAAATTTCCTGAGGTTTATTCGATTCGTATTGAAAGAAACGATTGGAAAAGTAAATTAACCGAAGAAGAAAAAAAACATGAGACCGAAACCGCTTTAGATCAGTATTCGTCCTTCGATTATGTCCTTCAAAACGAAGAACATATGGAAGAAAATATAGAAAAAATAGTAAGAGAGGTTATTTATGAATAAAATTATTGCTGTTGTAGGAATGTGTGGAAGTGGAAAATCTGTTGTTTGTGATTGGCTTGAAAAAGAAGGATATCAAAAAGTATATTTTGGTGGTGTTATTTACCGTGAAATGGAAAAACAAAACATCGAAATTACTCCGGATAGTCAAAAAGAATTTCGTGAAAACTTAAGAAAAGAACATGGAATGGGAGTGGTTGCTAAAATTTTACTTCCTGAAATTGAAGATCTTAGCAAAAAAGGAAACGTTGTTTTAGATGGACTTTATTCTTGGGATGAATATAAAATTTTAAAAGAACGGTTTCCAGATAACCTTTTCATGGTTTGTATTTTTGCCGATAAAGAAATTCGTTATGAGCGTATTGCAAACCGAAAAGATCGTCCATTTTCAAAAGAAGATGCCATAAAAAGAGATATTGCTGAAATCGAAAATTCGGCGAAAGGTGGACCAATTGCTTTTGCTGATTACTACATTGATAATAATGGAACCATGAAAACCTATGAAAAAAGATTTTATAAAATTTTAGAAAAAATAAACGAGAGGTGATTGACATGAATTTAAAAGATTTATATATTGATTTTTTTGTAAAAAAAGGGCATAAACAAATTCCAAGTGCACCGATTGTTCCAGAAAATGATCCAAGTGTTTTATTTAATACTGCCGGAATGCAACCCTTAATTACTTATTTAATGGGAAAGCCACATCCTTATGGAAAACGTCTTTGTGATTATCAAAAATGTGTTCGGACCAATGATTTGGATGCGATCGGAGATACCACGCATCATACTTTTTTTGAAATGCTTGGAAATTGGAGTCTTGGAGATTATTTTAAAGAAGAAAGTATTGCTTATAGTTTTGAATTTTTAACCGAAGTTTTAAAAATTCCAGTAGAAAAATTAGCTGTTACTGTGTTTGCTGGAGATGAACATATTCCAAGAGATGAAGTATCAAAAGAAGCATGGAAAAAACATGGAATCAAAGAAGAAAGAATTGCTTATCTAGGAAGAGAAGATAATTTTTGGATTGCTGGAGATTCTGGACCTTGTGGTAGTGATACGGAAATTTTTTACTTTCGAAGCGATGATGAAGTTCCAGAAGTTTTTGATCCAAAAGATGATCGTTGGGTAGAAATTTGGAATAACGTTTTTATGGAATTTTATCAAGAAGTTGATGGAACCATAAAACCACTTGCTCAAAAAAACGTAGATACCGGTATGGGAGTAGAACGAACCGTTGCGATTTTAGAAGGTGTCAATGATAATTATCTTTCCTCTATTTGGAAAGATGTAATCGAACTGTTAGAAAAAATAACCGGTTTACCTTATCAAGGAAATGAAAAAAGTATGCGAATTCTTGCAGATCATTTACGTACTGCCGTATTTATTGCTGCAGATCCTGCTGGAATTAAACCATCGAATACCGATCAAGGATATATTTTAAGAAGATTAATTCGTCGTGCAATTCGTCATGCAAAAGCTTTAAACATCGATATTCAAAGCGATTTTGAAAAACAGATTGCTCTAAAAATTATCGAAAAATATAAAAAATATTATAAAGAATTAGAAGAAAATCAAGAAACGGTTCTTTCTGTTTTAAAAGAAGAAAAACAAAAATTCAATCGTACGTTAGAAAAAGGATTACGAGAATTTGAAAAACATGTAGCAAAACAAAAAGAAATTGATGCGTTAACCGCTTTTCATTTATATGACACTTATGGATTTCCAATTGAACTTACCGAAGAACTTGCTATGGAAAGAAAAATGAATGTTGATCTTGATGGTTTTCACGAATTGTTTAAAAAACATCAAGAATTATCTCGTACGGCTTCCAAAGGAAAGTTTAAAGGAGGTCTTTCTGGAAACGGAGAAATGGAAATTAAATATCATACCGCTACACATTTATTAAATGCTGCTTTAAAACAAGTTGTTGGACCAGATGTTCATCAAAAAGGAAGTAACATCACAGAAGAAAGAATGCGTTTTGACTTTTCTTGTGATCATAAATTAACCGACGAAGAAAAAAAGAAAACCGAAGATTTGGTCAACCAATGGATTACAGAAGGACTGGATGTTACTTGTGAGACGATGCCAAAAAAAGATGCGATTGCTTCTGGAGCAGAATGTATGTTTATTGAAAAATATCCAGAGGAAGTAACGGTTTATACCATTGGAAATGTTTCAAAAGAACTTTGCGGAGGACCTCATGTGCAAAATACGAAAGAATTAGGACATTTTAAAAAAAAAAAAGAAGAGGCAAGTAGTGCTGGTGTTCGAAGAATCAAAGCAATTTTAGAATAGAGGAATTTTATGACAGAAATAAAAAATCGAAAAGCTTATTTTGATTATACGATTTTAGAAGAATACGAAGCAGGAATTGTTTTAACTGGAACAGAAATAAAATCCATTCGTATGGGGAAATGTAATTTAAAAGATAGTTATGCCATTCTTCGCCATGGAGAAATCTTTCTTTTAAACGCCCATATTAGTAAATATAAAGAAGGAAATATTTTTAATCATGATGAATATCGAACAAGAAAACTTTTACTTCATAAAAAAGAAATTTTTAAAATTAAAAATAAAATGGATTTAGAAGGGGTAACTTTAGTTCCTTTAAAATTATATTTTAAAAAAAATAAAGTTAAAATTTTGTTAGCCTTAGCAAAAGGAAAAAAGATTTATGATAAAAGACAAGACTTAAAAAAGAAAGATATGGAAAGAGAAATTCAAAAGAGTTTAAAAAAATGAAAAAATTTTTGATCGCTTTTCTTCTCTTTTTTCCACTTGTTGTAAAAGCTGAAGAAAAAGTAAATATTTATGTTTTTTATGGAAAAGAATGTCCTCATTGTGAAGCTTTGTTTGATTATCTTGATACCTTAGAAGAAGAATCGATATCGATTCAAACATATGAAGTTTGGCATAATAAAAAAAATCAAAGGTTGATACAAAGAGTAAAAAAAGTTTTTCAAAATACAGAAACTGGAGTTCCATATTACGTGATTGGGGAAAAGAATTTTACTGGATATGGGACTGAGGATAATCAAGAAATTAAACATGCGATTCTAGAAGCAAAACAAGATCCGTATGATGTGATGGATCATTTACCACTTGATATTCCGTTTATTGCTTCTATAGGAATTACGGTCGTAATTTTTCTTATTTGCCTTTTCTTCTGGATAAGAAAAAATTTTAGTCAAAAGGCCTAAAAGCATAGAATTCTATGCTTTTTTTTTGAAAAATAGGAAATGCAACCGAAAGTTGACAAAAAACAACCGAAAATTGGTGGAAATGTTTTATAATACTAGTGTATGATTTATGCGAGGTGAAAGAAAAATGAAATTTAATGAAAAATTACAATCCTTAAGAAAAGAAAAAGGATTGTCACAAGAAGAATTAGCAAACTTATTAGAAGTATCTAGACAAGCAGTATCCAAATGGGAGAGTGGACAAACTTATCCAGAAATGGATAAATTGCTTAGTTTATGTAAAATTTTTGGATGTACATTAGATGAATTAACGAATGATGATGTAAAAGAAATTAATGTACATAAAGAGACAAAAACAACTTTTAGCAACCTGGTTGACGAAGGATTAAAACAAGTAAAAAAAGCGGTTACCATGTTTGCAAGAATGACTTTGTCATCCAAAATTAAATGTATCATAGAAATGGGAATTGTTTTCTTTCTTTTATGTTTATTAAACATTCCGATTGATTATATTGTACATTTGGGAGATCAAGTATTTCAGCATTTTCCAGGTTTTTTAATAGGAATTTTTAGTAGTTTATGGTATTTTCTTTTACATATCCTTTATTTAATTATATTTTTATTCTTTTTTTTCTATATTTTTAAAGTTCGATTCTTAGATGCATATTCTTATGAAGAACCGATCAAAATACAAACGAAACCAACAAAAGAAACGAAAGAGGAAAAAGAAATACAAATTGTAAAAATCCATACGAATGAAAACTCTTTTTTAAAATTTATCAGTAAAATTTTTGTGTTTTGTATGAAAGGATTTTTCCTTTTCTTAATGATTCCATGTGTTTTTTTCTTTATTTTTCTATGTGTTGTCCTTATCTTTCTCGTATTATTAACCACGAAAGGAATTTTCTATGTTAGTCCATATCTTTTTATCCTTGCTTGTATTTTTTTAGCAGCCTTACTTTTAGAACTTTTATATCGCATTATTTTTACGAATAAAATTGAAACAAAACATCGGTTTGCTATGTTTTTGATTGCGTTTGCTTGTATGGGAGTGGGAATAGGACTTGGAATTTATGATTTTAGTAAATTAACTTATATTCCAGTGGAAAAAAATGAAGTAGAAACAAAAGAAATTCCATTTCAAGAAAATATGATTTTTGCAGAATCTTATGGAAATCGAGAGGTTACTTATCAAATTGATGAATCTTACCAAGATAAAATGAAAGTGGAAGTAAAATATAATAGAGATTATTATAAAGTAGGAATTGAATTAAACAATGAACATCTTATGATTTGGGAAGAAGAACAATATCAAAATTATAAACAAATTATGGATACTGTGTTTGATCATTTAAAAAATCAAGAAATTTATTATAGAGAAGGTCCAGCTTTAGAGGTTGTGATCACTTCTTCAAAGAAAAATATTGATACGTTAACAAACAATACACAAACGTGGTTAATGGAAGATGAAGAGAATGCGATAGAAAATGAATATCAAAGTCTTTTGGAAGAAAAAGATCAAAGATTACAAGAAGTAGAAACAGAAAAAGAACAATTACAAGAACAAATACAAAAATTACAAGAAGAAAATACGTTGTTAAATCAAAAAATTGAAGATTATAAACAAAAAGTAGAAGATCTTTTTGAAAGTTGATCTTACAATTTTGTTATAATTTCATAAAAATATTTCAAAATAAAAATAATAATGTTATAATGGAAACGCTGGGAAGGAGGCTCTATGAAAAAAAATTCACTAGGATGGTTAATTAAAGCCGTAACCATATTAATGACACTTCTTATCGTTGGCTTTGTCCTTTATGGATTGAAACAAGGAATTTTTTCATCCGATAAAAGCTTATTTTTATACATAAAACAATTTGGCATCATAGGGCCTTTTGTTTTTCTTATCATTCAAATGATTCAAGTGGTTTTTCCAGTCATTCCTGGAGGTGCTAGCTGTTTAGCTGGAGTCCTTGCTTTTGGAGGATTTTGGGGATTTATTTACAATTATATTGGACTAACGATAGGAAGTATTTTTGCTTTCTTTTTATCTCGTAAATTTGGTCTTTCTTTGATTGAAAAATTTTTCAAAGAAGAGACCATTCAAAAGTATTTAAAATATATTCGTACAAAAAAATTTGATAAAGTTTTTTTCTTAGGAATTTTATTTCCAGGAGCACCGGATGATTTGCTTTGTTATATTGCAGGAATTAGTAAAATGAAATTTCAAACGTTTCTTATTTATATTTTATTAGGAAAGCCATTAACATTAATTTTTTACAGTTTATTTGCAGATTATTTTTATTTGATTTTTCGTTGATACCTTTAGGTATTTTTTTTGTACCATAGGAAAGTCATAGAACAATATATATTATGAACAATTGTTCGTGAAAAAGTATTTACAAAAATATTTTTCAATGTTATACTTGGTATATCAGAAAGAGAGGGGATCCTATGCACATCTTAAAAGGTTATGTATTTAGACTTTATCCAAACCAAAAACAAAAAGAAATTATAAATAAAACCATAGGATCTTCAAGATTTATCTATAATT
>CALVWH010000016.1 GCA_944364705.1 uncultured Bacilli bacterium
ATGTAGAGAAAAAAGAAAATGCCTGGTTAGAAGAATTATATAACTACTTAATCGAAGAATTAGATGAACAAGATAAACAGATCGAAGAAACGATCAGTCAAACTTTTTATAACTTAGTAAAAGAATACGAATTAAGTAAAGAAGAATATAACGAACTATGGAGACTATTTTGTCTTTACATCAAAACCATCAAACAATACCAAATTGTAGATGTTGGACTTGAAAAGAAGGAAGAAAAGAAAATCGAAAAAATAAAAGATTATGGATTAAAAGAAAAAGAAATTCAAGAAAGTTTTTATGTTCCTTTTGCTTTTGAAAACAATATTTTACTTGGAAAAGAAAGTGAAGAATTTCAAAGAAGAATGCTGATTAAAAAATTAATAACCGTATGGGATCAATACCAAGAAGAAGAAAAACAAACGATGATCGAAAGATATGAACTAACCGAAGAAGAAATCAATCAGATCAAACAAATCAAAGAAAATATCGGAAAAACATTAAAAAAAGTGATCTTTTAAAAGGAGAAAGCAAATGACATCAGAAAAAGAACAAGAATATAGAGAAGCTTTAGGAATTTGGTTAAAAGAACATCCAGGAAAAAACATAAACGATATTCCTCAAAAAGAAGAAGTTCTTTTACCATCCGGAAAAAGAATAAAGTTAGGATCTCGAATTGTCAATATGAAAAGCGTTTTAAAAGGAACCCATAAAGGAATTTTAACGCAAGATCAATATGATTATTGGATTAAAAAACACGGATTAAAAGTACAAAAAACAAAATCTTTAGAAGAGCGAGAACAAGAATACCGAGAAGCCTTAGAACTATGGCTAAAAACACATCCAGGAAAAACAATCAACGATGTTCCCCAACATGAAATAATTTCTTTACCATCCGGAACGATTGTTTTCATAGGAAGAAAAATTTCCAATATGAGAAATATTTTAAAAGGAAATTTAAATGGAAATATCAATAAAAGTCAAAAAGAATATTGGATCTTAAAACAAGGCCTTTCCACAGAAAATCAAAGAGATAAATTAAACAATCTTCGAGAACAAGAATACCGAGAAGCTTTGGAACTATGGCTAGAAAAACACCCAGAAGAAACCATCAATGATATATCCGTCACAACCAAAGTTAAAATCGCAAATGGAAAAAAAATTGCTTTAGGTGCAAGGATCGCAACGATAAAAGATGTTTTAAGAGGAACCCAAAACGGAACGATCGATGAAGAAAAATACACCTATTGGATCGAAGAAAAAAAACTTCAGTGGGAAAAACCAAAAGAGAAAATTTATAGAACCAAAAGAGAAAAGAAAATTCACCAAATGTTATTAAAAAAAGAAACGATCGAAGATCCAACCGTAACTTCGTTTCTACAAGAATTTCAAATCTCTTTCGAAACCTTCAATAACAGTTTTGAACAAACCAAAGGAAACCGAGTTCCCCAAGTTCAAGTTCAAAAAAAAGAAAACGAAACCTTAAGACGCTATTGCGTGCGAAACGGATATTCTTATGAAATGGCTATGAGAATGCTAAAATTTCATAAACTTTTTCCAAACGATTCGTTTCTATCAAATTTTTACCGAAGTATGCTTTCAAATACAAGAGAAAATCCGAAAAAAAGATTCTTTTGGATTTATGAACTTTACGGAGAATATTTACCGTTTATTTTAACTTCTATGCATTTCGATAAAGACCATATTCTAGAAAAAATGAATAAAGAAGTATTACCTTTAGAAAAAGCCATTCAAAAAGAACTTTTTCGTATGCAAACAAACGAAAATCAAAATTTAGAATTCGAAGAACTATACGAATATTTTATGACAAACCTTATCGAAATGAAAGAATCAACAGGTAACAACAGCTTACCCAAAATTTATGAATCGATCAAAGAATTTCAATTGACCAAAGAAGAATATGATACATTTTTTCGTTTCGCATTTCAATTTTTCGAAACAATGGGACAATATCAAGATTTAAAATCCCTTTGGGAAAAAAACAAACGAAAAACAAAAAAAGTTTTTGTGAAAAATGGAAAATAACAAAATTTGCATTTTTCCTCATTTTTCGCTATACTATATGGAAAAGAAAGGAAGGAAACTATGAAAATACAAGGAGATTTACAAGAAAAAGAAAAAGCAGAATTTTTTTATCAAAATGGATATGCTTTAGGGCAACTTTTATTATCGGTAAATTCCGATGATCCAATGGTTATGGAACTTATCGAATATATTACTTCGACAAAAGCAGAAGATGATCCGAAAAAATTAGAAACGGGATGTCCAAAAGTTCTTGAATATTTAAAGGAAAATCCATTAAATCCAGAAATTGCTTTAACGGACCGTGCAAAATATGAATATGCATGCCGAGTAGTACATTTATTAGTAGCTTATATTCGAAAGAGAGAAGAATACTTAACCGAAAGCCTAACAAAAATATTAATCGACACACTAAGACGAATTCAAGTTTGTATTCCAGAACCAAAAATGGATAAAGCGGAAAAAACAGAAGAAAAATATATGGAATCCCTTTTGACAAGTACGAATTCATCAAAATTTGTTGTAAAATAAAAGAAGTTTTTGAAAAAAAGCTTTTTTTTTGCTATAATATCAAAAGGTGAAAAACATATGAAAGAAGTACTAACAAAAATATTTAATTATTCCTTAGAAGAAATCATGGGAAATCGTTTTGGAAGATACTCAAAAGAAATTATCCAAGACCGTGCGTTACCCGATGTTCGAGATGGTTTAAAACCAGTACAAAGAAGAATTTTGTATGGAATGTACAAAGATGGAAACACTTACAACCTTCCTTATAAAAAATCCGCAAAAACCGTTGGAAACGTTATGGGAAATTACCATCCACATGGAGACTCTTCCATTTACGATGCCATGGTTCGTATGAGTCAAACATGGAAACAGAATGCGATTTTCATCGATATGCATGGAAATAATGGATCCATCGATGGAGATGGACCAGCTGCGATGCGTTATACCGAAGCAAGATTATCGAAAATTGCCAATGAAATGCTTTATGATTTTGATAAAATCAAAGGACAACAATACTGGGCACCAAACTATGACGATACCGAATTAGAACCAACCGTTTTACCAGCACGTTTTCCTAATTTATTAGTCAATGGTTCCACAGGAATTTCCGCCGGATATGCGACCAACATTCCTCCCCATAACTTAGGAGAAATTATCGATGCAACCATCAAAAGAATCGATAGTCCAAATTGCCGGTTAGAAACCATTTTAGAAATTGTAAAAGGACCAGATTTTCCAACCGGAGCTATTTGTGCAGGAGAAAAAGGACTTTTGGATGCTTATCAAACCGGAAGAGGAAAAGTTACCTTACGAAGCAAATACGAAATCATAAAAGAAAAAGGCAAAGAAAAAATCGTAATTACCGAAATTCCTTTTGAAGTAAATAAATCTTTATTAGTTAAAAAAATAGATGAAATTCGTTTGGACCGGAAAGTAGAAGGTATTAATGAAGTTTTAGATGAATCGGATCGTGATGGATTACGAATTACCATTGAACTTAAGAAAGATGCCAATAAAGATTTAATTTTACAATATCTTTTAAAAAATACCGATATGCAAATTTCATATAACTTTAATATGGTAGCCATCGTCAATCGTAGACCAATGACATTAGGAATTTTGCCAATTTTAGATGCTTATATTGTTCATGCGAAAGATATTTTAACCAAACGTTTACAATTTGATTTAGAACTTAATAAAAGTCGTCTACATATTATCGAAGGTCTCATAAAATGTCTTTCCATTTTAGACGAAGTAATTAAAGTCATTCGTGCTAGTAAAAACAAAAGCGATGCCGAAAATAATTTAGTTACAGAATTTGGTTTTTCGATGGAACAAGCCAAAGCCATTGTTGTTTTACAACTTTATAAATTAACCAATACCGATGTAACCGAACTAGAAAAAGAAAAAATAGAAAGAGAAAACGTTGTGAGACAATTAGAAGAATTATTACAAAACGAAACGGCTTTCAAAAACAAAATGAAAGAAGAACTACGTGAAATTAAAAAAATGTATGCAGTACCTAGAAAAACAGAAATTCAAAAAGATTTTGCCGAAATTAAAATTGATATGACTTCGATGGTTCCAAAAGAAGACGTAATTGTAACCGTAACCAAAGAAGGATATGTAAAAAGAGTATCTTTACGCAGTTATAACAAAGACGAAGAAACGGCATTAAAAGAACAAGATTATTTACTAGGACTTTATAAAGCAAATACGTTAGATGTTCTTTTATTGTTTACAAACCAAGGAAATTACTTATATCTTCCAGTTTATGAACTTCCAGAAGGAAAATGGAAAGAACTTGGAAAACATGTCAGCAATCTAATCAAATTAGATCCTTATGAAGAAATTATATCTTCTTTCCTTATTTCAACTTTTGATACCGAAGACTATGTAACCATCTTTACCAAAAATGGAATGGTAAAAAGAAGTTATTTGAAAGACTTTAAAGTCGTTCGGTATTCGAAACCAATCACTGCAATCAAATTAAAAGAAAACGATGAAGTCGTAGCCGTATCAAAAGAAGACAAACCTTATGTTTTCCTTGTAACCAAAAGAGGATATGCTCTTACTTATGAAACATCTGAAATTCCACTTGCTGGTTTAAAAGCTTCTGGAGTAAAAGCCATTTCCTTAAAAGAAGATACTGTGGTGAGTGCTACTTTATATGATGATACTTTAGAATATATTAGTGTTTTAACATCCAAAGGAACGGGAAAACGTGTTCGTAAATGTGAATTTGATCTTATGAGTCGTGCTCGTAAAGGAATTCAAATGATTAAAGAAGTTAAGACCAATCCATACTTTATTTTCGGAGCTTTTTATGGTTCTCTTCAAGAAGAAATTGGTATGGTAACAAAAGAAGAAACCTTCTTTGTAAAAACAAAAGAACTACCAATTTCAGATCGTTATTCTTCTGGAACAAGCATAACCAAAAAAGAAATTTTAAAAGTTTTTGAAAAACAAACGCTTGTAAAAAAAGAAGAAAAAGAAGAACCAAAAGTAGAAGTTTTAGATTTAGAAGAAATTGATCAAAAAATTTATACGATTGAAGATTATTTAAATCAAATCGAAGAAAAATAATACCGGTTGGTATTATTTTTTTTAAACCCCCATAGGTTTTCCTTTTTTCTTTAACCACAATTTTCGTAAGAAATCTATGATTAAAACACTACTGGCACAGAAAATCATAATCAGAAACTCAAAGATGGAAAGTTTTGTGGTTCGAAAGAGTTCTCCACCAAAATCAATTAAGAAAATTTGGACCGTAACAATGAAGAAAACAATAAATAAAAAGATTTTATTTTTCCATAAGTTGGCAAAAATATTTACTCGGTGGGTTCTTGCATTAAATCCATTAAAAATATCGATAAAAATAAATAAACCAAAGAATGCCGATAGAAGATGTTTTTGATCTTGAAAGAGTTGCGAAAAAATCGGTAGTTTTATAAATAAGAAACATAAAATCGCAGAATAAATACCAGTAATTAAAATTTGATGTAACATATAACCATTGATAATATTTTCTCCTTTTTTCTTTGGTTTTTCTTTCATATATTCCATAAGTGGAGGTTCAAAAGCAAAGGCAAGTCCCATTAAAGTATCCATAACCATGTTAATCCAAAGCATTTGAATGACGGTAATCGGGGTTTTGATTCCAACAAACGGTCCCAAAATGGAAAGACTAATGGCACACAAATTAATGGTAAGCTGACAAATAATAAATTTTCGAATGCTTTTAAAAATGGTTCTTCCATATAAAATTGCTTTCGAAATCGATAAAAAATTATTATCTAAAATAACAATATCCGAAGCTTCTTTACTAACTTCCATACCACTTCCCATCGCAAACCCAACATCGGCATGTTTTAGGGCAGGGGCATCATTGACTCCATCTCCGGTCATACCTACCACATAACCACATTCTTTTGCGATTTTAACTAGCATACTTTTATCTTGTGGAAGACTTCTAGCAACCACTCTGAGCGATGGAAGAATTTTTTTGATTTCTTCTTGTGTCATATGATGAAGTTCATCACTGGTTAAAACAAGGTCTTGGTTGGATTCGATCAGTCCAAGTTCTCTAGCAATCGCAACCGCTGTATTTTTATTATCTCCTGTGATCATAACGGTTTGAATTCCAGCACTTTTTGTAAGAGATAGTCCCTCGATGGCTTCTTTTCGAATATCGTCTTTAATAGAGATAAATCCTAAAAAAGTAATTCCTGTGATTTCTTCGATTCCAAAAGCTAATACACGAATACTATTTTTCGTTCGCATTTGAATTTCTTTTAAAATTTCTTCTTTGTTTAAAAATCTTTTTTTTCTTCCATGTTCATCAATAAAGTAGGTCACATTTTTTAAGATTTTTTCTGGTGCTCCTTTTATGTAAGTGGTTTTGTTTTCTAAGGTAACTTTAGAAAATTTATTTTCACTATGAAATGGTGTTTTATGAATAATTTTTTTGTTATTGATGGTTTGACCAAAGAATTTTCGTAAGGCTTGATCTGTACTATTTCCCCCGATAAATTTTCCATCTTCTAACATACAATCGTTATTTAAAAGAAGAGAGTCTTTTACAAGTTCTTCATAGATCGGGTATTTGGTTAATTCTGCTGGAGAATGAAAAGCAATTTGATTTCCGTTTACAATTTCAATTACTTCTAATTTTCCTTTGGTTAAAGTACCAGTTTTATCGGTAAAAAGAAGACTAATGTTTCCAGCGGTTTCAATTCCGACCATTTTTCTTACCAAAACGTGATCTTTTAGCATTCTTTTCATGTTTGAAGATAAGACTAAAGTAATCATCATAGGAAGTCCTTCTGGAACTGCAACAATAATGATGGTAACACTTAAGGTTAATGCATATAAAATATGACCGAAAAGTAAAGGAAAATTTGTAATGGTCGCGATGATTTTTGTTAAATCAAATTGATTGGAAAGGACAACAACGGAAAAAAGATAAGAGAAAAAGACTAAAATCGCAGCTCCATAACCAATTTTACTAATGAATAAAGCTAATTTTTGTAAGCGAAGTCGAAGAGGACTAATCGGTGCTTTTTCTGAAAGTTCAAGACTCATTTTTCCCATCATGGTTTCATCGCCAATTTGTGTTACTTTTATATATCCTTGTCCATTAAATACGGTGGTACCGCGAAAGACTTTGTCTTGTTTTTTCTTTTGTTTTTCTTTACTTTCTCCACTAATCATGGATTCATCGATACTAAGAGATCCTTCGATTAAGATTCCATCTGCTGGAACAAAGTCTCCCGTTTCTATATACACGAGATCATTTTTGACAACTTCTTCTAATGGAATTTCTGTTTTCTTTCCATTTCGAATAACTTTGGTATTCATTTTTTCTGCTTCTTCTTGCATTTTTGAAAATGCTTTTTCACTACCATATTCGGAAACGGTAGAAATAAAAGATGCAACTAAAATGGATAAAACGATGCCAATGGTTTCATACCAATCAAAATCTTTTAGTAAAAATAAAATTTTAATTCCTAGAGCAATCAGTAAAATTTTAATGATTGGATCTCCTAGAGATTCTAAAAAAAGTTCTAGGAAAGTATTTCTTTTTTGTTTTGTAAATTGATTTGTTCCATATTTTTTCTTTGATTCTTCCACTTCTTTTGATGATAAACCATTCATAACTTTCCCTCCTAACATACTATATGAAAGAGAAAAAAAAATAAGGAAATTTTTCATTGACAAAAATTGCACCTTCTCTTAAATAATTCTAATTTACATTGAAAAGTATCCATGTTATAATAGAAAAGAAAGGTAGGTTTTTTCTATGTTTCAAGAAGCTTATGTAGGCGAAAATGGGGAGAAAATAGATTATAGTAAAAAATATAAAAAAAATTATCTGATTGTTCTTATTATAATTGTTGTGATTGCCTTAATTTTAATTATTTATTCGATTGTAAGTCGAAGTACGAAAAATTCTTTTTGTCAAGATTTAAGAGATAAGATAAAAGAAGCTTCTCTTACGTATGCAAAAGAAAAAAATCTTCTTCCAACGGTTCCTGGAGATTTTATTACGGTTTCTTTGGATACGTTAACAAAGGAAAAGTTTCTAAAAGAAGAAGATCTTATGGTTCAAGAAGAAAGTCCGACTGCCGAAATTGTAATTACAAAATATAACGAGGATTACATTGTAACGGTTGATTTAGATAATGCAGCTTATTGTTCAACATCGGATTCTTCTTGGAGTAGTGAAAATGAGAAGTATAATGAGAAAAAGGACATTGTAAAAGTTACGGCTTATTATAATTATCGAAGCAAAGAAGATAATTATACCGTTTGGTCAGAGGAATTAGAAGAAGACGAAATTAAGGAAAAAGAAAGTGAAAAATATCAAGTTCGTTTGCCAAAAGAAGAAAAAATTTTGCCATCGATTCCGGAAGAAGGAGAAATTATTAATATTGAACAAAAAGTAAATATTTATTATCGTCATCGAGATAAAAGATGGAAATATTATGACATAGTGGGGGATTATTCTAGTGGTTTTTTCTCAGAAAAACCAGAAGGTTATAATAATTACGATGCGAATACATTGGTTTATACGGATTGGACAGATTATTCTTTGAATTATCCAGAGAAAAAGAGTTACCGAGAAATTCAGTCGCAAACGGCTTATAAATGGTATTATGAAGATGGAAAGAAAAAAGTTTATTATAAAAATGGAGAATATGTTATAAAGCCAGAGGATGAAGAAAAATATCCAAAAAAAGAAGATGGGACAAAAGTTTATCGGTATCGGGACAAACAATATCGTTGGTACAATGGTACCAAAAGAAGATATTCTGGATACTCATCAGAACCAGTTCGAAATTACTCATATCGAGATGATGCTTTGTATTCTTATACAAATTGGTCTAGCCTTACAAGTTCTCCAACAATTAATGATGAAAATCGTTCGTATCGTGAGGAAGAGCCAGTTTCAAAATATCAATATCGAATTCTTTATCGTATTTATTATCTTGATGTTTTAGAAAAAGATTTACCAAAAGAAGAGTTTGAAAAAAAAGTTGGAATTCCGTTATCAGAACTTATGAAAGATGAACATTATGATGTAGAAATTACTTATAAATTTCAATATAAATAATTGACAAAGAAAATAGAGTCTAGTAAAATGAAAATAGAAAAAAATAGAAGATTGAAATGTGTTTTGTGATTGTAAAATTCGAAGGATTTTTCTTAAAAAATAAGAAAATAAAAGGACGGAGAATTTTGCTATTTGCAAAATGGGGGGGGGTTAAATACCCTTCTTTTTTTGTGTT
>CALVWH010000017.1 GCA_944364705.1 uncultured Bacilli bacterium
AAAAAAGAAAATAAATATATGATTTATATTAAAGAAGCAGAAAAAATTAGCGACTTTTTAAGATTAATAAAAGCTACGAATGCAGTTCTTTACTATGAACAAATTCGTATTTACCGAGAAAGTAAAAATCGAAATAATCGGTTAAACAATTGCGAACAAGCAAACGTTGATAAAATGATTATGACGGCCCAAGATCAAATTAAAAACATCTTATTTCTAAAAGAACAAGGAAGTTATGAATTCTTGGATGACAAGATGAAAGAAGTTTCCGAATATCGAATGAAATATCCAGAAGTATCTTTAGAAGAATTAAGCCAAATTATCAGTTTAGAAACCGGAAAAAAAATAACGAAATCTGGAGTTCATCATCGCTTAAAAAAAATCGAAGAAATGGTAAATAAAGTAAGGAGTAAATAAATGGAATATTCACCAAAAAAAATGACACAAACGATAGAAAAAGAAAACTTTCATTTTAAAAAGAAGTTTGGACAAAATTTTATTGTTGATGAAAATATTATCGATGCGATTATAAAAAAAGCAGAAATCAATAAAAATGTTTCCGTTATGGAAATAGGACCAGGAGCTGGTTCTTTAACTTATAAATTAGCATCCACTTCCAAAGAAGTCTTATGTTATGAGATTGATGAAACGGTAAAACCAATTTTAGAAGAAAACTTAAAAGAATTTAAAAATGTGAAAATTATTTACGAAGACTTTTTAAAAGCCGATGTGAAAAAAGAAATCCAAGCGATCAAAAATACTTTATATGTTGTTTCCAATTTGCCTTATTATATTACAACACCAATCATTATGAAAATCATAGAAGATAGGTTACCAGTAACAAAAATGATTTTTATGGTCCAAAAAGAAGTTGGAGATCGTTTTAAAGCATCGGTTGGAACCAAAGACTACAATTCTCTTACGATCTATCTAAATTATTACTTTACAGTACGTAAAATACTAGATGTTAGTCGAAATGTTTTTATGCCAAAACCAAATGTTGATAGCATTGTTTTGGAATTTACAAAGAAAAATTGTCGACCAAACGTAAAAGAAGAAATCTTTTTCCCTTTAGTTCGAGACAGTTTTCGTCAAAAACGAAAAACTCTTCGAAACAATTTAAAAAACTATGATTTAAAAAAAATAGAAGAAGTATTACATTCTTACGGATATGATTTAAACGTTCGTGCAGAAAATTTATCGATGGAGATTTTTATTGCGATTGCGAATGCTTTATAATCTTTTTTAGAAAATATTTCTTTTTTTTTGCATAAAATTTGTTAGGTGATTCTATGCTAACGATTTTCCATAAACTTGTTTGGGGAGCAGCAACCACCCTTTTGTTATTTGTTGGACTAACGTTTACTTGGAAACTTCGTTTTGTCCAATTTCATTTTCGAAAAATGTTTCGTTCTATTTTCGAGAAAAAGAAAGATAAAAAAGGAGTTTCTCCATTTGAAGCGTTAATGATTGTATTAGCAGGCAGAATCGGGGTAGGAAGCATTGCCGGAGTTGCTTTAGCAATTTATTTGGGAGGAATTGGTTCTATTTTTTGGATGTGGGTTATGGGTTTTTTATCCGCATCTTTAGCTTTTGTAGAAACGTATTTAGGTGTTTATTTTAAAGAAAAAGATGATAATGGGCTATATAAAGGAGGGCCAAGCTATTATATTGAAAAAGGACTTAAAAATAAAAAATTAGCTTTTTGTTATGCGATTCTTGTTTTGTTTACTAATGTAGCAGGATTCTTAAGCATTCAGTCAAATACGATTGTAAAAGCAGTCAACCAAATTTATCCCGTTCCTCCGATATGGATCGCCCTCATTCTAATGATTTTAACAGCATTCATTATTTTTGGTGGAGTAAAAAAAATTGTTGCGACTTCATCAAAACTTGTTCCTTTTATGACGATGGTTTATTTGCTTGTTGCTTTTTTTGTTTTATTAAAAAACTTTCATAAAATCCCTTTCCTTGTTACTTCAATTATCAAAGAAGCATTTGCATTAAAACCTTTTTTGGGAGGCTTTTTCTTTACGATGATGGTAGGAATTCAAAGAGGTATTTTTTCAAACGAAGGTGGTCTTGGAACGGGTGCGATTGCCTCTTCCATTACGACCGAAAACGATGGAAGAAAAGCTGGATATGTCCAAATGTTAGGAATTTACATTACAACTTTCTTAGTATGTAGTGCAACCGCAATTGTTATTTTAACTTCTCCTTATCAGACAACTTTCTTTTCCGATGTAAATGGAATTGAGATTACCCAATATGCTTTTTTCTATCACTTTGGAAAATTTGGTCTTTTCTTTATTTTCCTTTCCATTGTTTTATTTTCTTTTTCTACCATTTTAGCAGGTTATTATGATGGAGAATCTTGTTTAAAATTTATTAAGAAAAAAGTTCAAAAAAAAGATTTGTTTTGTTTAAAAGTAATGACGTTATTTTTAATCTTATGGGGATGCTTATCTTCCTCGGTAAAACTTTGGAATTTTGTTGATACTTTAGTAGCTTTTTTAGCGTTTATTAACGTGTATGCTCTTTATAAACTAAGACATATTGTATATCAAAAAATGAAAAAATAAACGTTTAGACTTAAAATCAATACGTTTAGAAAAAAAAGAAAAAGTAAAAAAAAAAAAACATTACAATGAATTTGTAATGTTTAAGATATACATCGTTTGCCCGTGATCTTATTCATTATAAATGTACTTTAGGTACATTTTTTAGTGCTCTTTTTTACCCCCAACTAAAATAATAAAAAATATAATCGCAATTAAAGAAAGTTCCATATCCATTTCCTCATAAAAATTCCACCTTTTAAGATCGAGGATGTATATCTTATTTTTATTATAAAGAATTTTGTTTGTTAAAGCAATTTATTTTTCATAAATTTTTGTAAAAATCTTACGGATACTAAATCAATTTTTTCGTGATTGTCTAAGGTAATAATTCGTTCTTTTCGATCAATGGATACTATATGATTTTTATTTACAAGGCATGATTTATGTGTTCTTAAAAAAGAGGAATTTAATCTATTTTCTAATTCTTGCAAAGAAATATTGGTTTTTAATTGCATTTCTTTGGTATGAATGATTGTGATTCTTTGCATCGTATTTTTTTCTATATATAAAATTTCTGAAGTTGGAATTTTTAAAAGTTGTTTGTGATCTTGAAAAACAAGATATTGTTTCGCTTTTGCTTCTTTTAAAAAGTAATCAATATAAGATAAAAAGTCTTTTGAAAACTTAGGACCTTTATATAAAAAAGAGACTTTTGGAATTCCAGAGAAAGCTTCTAGTGGGGTTTTATGATCATATAAAAATAAAACATGATCATATTTTTGATAAAGTTGTTTTGCAAAAACAATATCTTCTTGCTGTGAAACCTTAGGAAAATCACAAAGATAGATTTTTAAATAATAAGGAGGAATCGGATCGGTTATTTGTTTTTCTATATAAATTTTATATTCCATATTTTTTTGAAAAAATTCTTTGTGAATTTTATTTTGAATTTTTTCTTCTTCCTCTTTTTTTTCAATAGAAAGAATAAAGCAAATCATAGCCTACCTCCTTTGCTTTATTGTAACATACGAAGTTTTTTTTTTCTAGTAAAAAGAAAAGAAGAAACACGAAAAATATGATATACTATAAAAAATAGTGAATAAGGAGTTTCTTATGGATCAATTGATAGAGAGCGTAAAAGAAGAATTAAGACATATTAATGTTAGAAAAGAATGTTTTCAAATTATGGAAGACTTTGAGATTGCTTCTTCCAAAGAAGAAGGAGAAAAAGTAAAAGAAATCTTAGAAGATTTATTACGGTTACTTCCTAATACGAAAAAAGCATTACAAGACCCAAAGGTGGTAGCAGAAATTTTTAAAGAAAACTTTTATGATTTTAGTGAATTTTATCTTTTTTTAGGAAAAGAATATTGGGAAAATCCTTTTTATGGAAATCAAATGTTAGAAGAAGATCTTTCTTTGATTAATTTTTGCCCGATTTCCATTGATCGATATAAACCGATCGTAAGAGAAAAAATTAAAAAAAATCCTGGAATGGCAGAATATTTTTGGAATGATAAATTAATGCAAATGCAAGATATTTTATTAGAAAATGTCGATGCTTGTCCCGAACTTTTAAATTTTATCGAAAATCCAACCGAAGAAATGATTCAGAAAGCTTTAAAAGGATCTTATATATTTTCTCCAAAAAAAGCAACTGCTAATATTCGTAAACATCCACAGATCTTTTTAAAAACAATGGAAAATTATCCTCAATATTTTCCTTATTTTTCCGAAGAGATTAAAAAAAATGTTGATCTAATTGAAAAAGCTTGTGAAATAAATCATCATGTGATTGGGTATGTAGAAAATGCTCCTGTTCCTTTATTAGAAAAATTTGCGACAAAAGATCTTTTATTTTATGATCTTCCATGTTTTAAAAACTTATATCCTTTTTATTTTACTTCTTTATTTCCAAAAGAACAAAATAAAAAAGAAGCTTTAGATTTTATTTTTTCTTTTATCCTTCATCAGGAAAGATTTGAATGTGATCAAACGTTTTGTCAATATGTAAAAAAAGCAATCAAAGAAACAAATTATAGTGAAAATTATGATGAAAAAAAATTCGATCTGTTAACTTCTGTATTTGGTTATTCAGTAATAAAATCTCTTGGAAATAAAAACATTGTTTCTTGTTTTTCTCTTCCTTTGGATACTTTAGAAAAAATTCTTTCTTTATTTCAATATAAACCAATGGAAATAAAAGATGCTTATGCCATTATGGATATTTTTTATCATGAACAATTTAAAAAAGAACAAAAAGAAGTATTTTTATATTTTCCAAAATTAAAAGAAAAATATTTGATGAAACAAGATTGTGATGTAAATCTTCTTTTAAACCAACTTTTTACGGATTTTCTTGATCTTTATCATCAAAACGATCCTTGTTTAGATCCTTTTTTAGAAACTCTTTATTTCTATGAAAAAGAAAAGAAGTACTCTTTAGAAGAATATTATAAAAATTGGAATTCCATATGTTTAAAACAAGATTCTTTTGAAGATTTTCAAAATTGGAAAAACGAATGTTTAACAAAAAATTTTTTTCCATATTATTTAGAAAAAGAGCCTTTCTTTTTACAAATGCTTCATCCGGTAATTAATCAAATGATTGTTTCCAAAAGAGAAAAATATAAAAAAGAAAAAAGGGAAAAAATAGGAACCCTTTTAGTTTTGGATTATACGGATGATCCAAAGAAAAGGCAAGATCTTGAGGCCAAAAAAATTATTCAAAAATATCAGACCATGATTATCAATCATAAAGAATTTTTATCAAAAAATAAAAATTTAGAAGAATTTCGGTATTTTTTTGATCATTGGGATTTTTTCCTTGATGTATTATCTTTTCTTTCTTGTGAAGACAAAAAAACATTTGTTAGTAAATATCCAAAGCAAGAAATTACTTCGAAAATAAAAGATTGTATAAAATTTTTAAATGCGATTAAAAAGGAAATGCCTTATCAAGAACTTTGGGATTTATCCTTATCTAGAAAAGAAAAAAAACAAATTGAAAAAGTAACGTTTCTTGATCATCCAAAAGAAAGATTACAAATTTTTAAAGAATTAAACTTTCCTATTTTTTTATCTTCGGTGATAAAAAAAGAAGAGAATTATGTTTACATTAAAAAATTACTCGATAAGTATAAATTTTTATCTTGGAATCAAATGTTTCAAAAGTTATTTCCTTTTGTAGATTCTTCTTTTTTTGCTACGATGATCGATAGTTCTTATAAATTAAAAGAAGCAAATGAAGAAAAAGCATTAACACTTTTTGATGTTTTAAACTTAACACAAATTTTATATTCAGTTTCTGATTTATATTC
This sequence comes from uncultured Bacilli bacterium, assembly GCA_944364705.1. Classification (GTDB taxonomy): domain Bacteria; phylum Bacillota_I; class Bacilli_A; order RF39; family UBA660; genus RUG12867. The sequence continues at coordinate 5,882 of CALVWH010000017.1, forward strand.
TGTTTTGCTTGGAAAAGATATTATTCCATGGATTAAATTAAATCCAAATCCCAATGCATCGGATGAGAAATATGCGATTCGTTTAAAAGAATGTGCTCAAAGTTATGTGAAGATGATGAAAAGAAAAGAAATTACGGTTCCACCAATGAAAGAAGAAATAAAAATAAATAAAAAAACAATGCATATCACCTTGGGAGATGTACATAATGCTAGAAATTTAATTTTAGGGGAACTTACGGGATCTTGTATGCGGGCACATGGACCAGGAGATACGCTTTGGAAATTTTGTAATGAAAATGAAAATGGATTTCATATTTGTTTTGAGGATTCCAAAACTGGTAATTTTATCAGCCGAGTTTCTGGTTTTCGAAATGGGAATACGATTTTTTTAAACGAACTACGGCATAGTGTGAGAAAAGATCTTTATACGGATCAAGATTTGGTTCTTTTTCTAAAAGAAGTAGCAAATCGTTTATTAGTAATAACCAAAGATTCGGATTATCCAATTGAAAATGTTGTGATTTCTCAGGGGTATGCTATGGGAACGTCAAGAGAACCAGTTCTTTCATTTCCGTTTCCTTTTTCGAATGAAGGATTTCCTTATTTTTATACGGATATTATCAATAAAGGAATTGTTCTAGCAACTACACAAACGCCATATGCTCCTTTTTCGTTTTCGAAAGAGAATCTTCCAAAATATCCTATTTTAAGAAGAGAGTGGAAAGAGTATCAAAAAAAAGATATTTCTTTAGAAATTAATCATCTTCATTTGTTAGAGAAAGCTTTAAAAGAAGAAGAATTTTATTATGAAGAAATGCTTCCAGTGGAAAGTGTATATGCCTTTCTTGGGGAAGATTGGTATTTATATATGGATTCTAATTTTGAAATTCATCAGAAAATGATTCAAGATTCTTCTTTTGCTCAAAAGGAAATCAAAGAAGCTTATCAAAAAATGAAAGAAGTTTTAAATTTCAAAAAGAGTATGGAAGGAGAAAAAAAGAAATGAAACAAGAACGGATGGGAAAAGTTGTTTTCTTTGATTCTTATTATGGTACAATTAAAGAAGAAAAAGATTGTTATCTTTTTTCTAAGTATGATATGGTGACTCCGATACAAGTTGGAGATTTTGTAAGTTTTCGCAAAGAAGAAATTGGAAAACAGAAAGTTGCTCGTTTTGTGAAGAAAAGAGGTTTTTATCATGATCAACAAAAAATGGGATGAAATTTTAAAAAATGATTTTAAAGCAGATTATTTTCGAAAATTAGGAACGTTTGTGAAACAAGAATATGAACATAAAATGGTTTTTCCAGAATATCGTTATATTTTTAATGCGTTAAGGTTAACGGATTATGATGAAGTGAAAGTTGTTATTTTAGGACAAGATCCTTATCATGGTTATGGAGAAGCTCATGGTCTTTCTTTTTCTGTTCGTGAAGGAGTAAAAAGACCACCTTCTTTGGATAATATTTTTAAAGAACTTTATGATGATCTTCATATTCGAAGAGAAAATAATGATTTAACGGATTGGGCAAAACAAGGAGTTTTACTTTTAAATAGTGTGTTAACGGTAGAAAAAGATAAACCTTTATCTCATAAAGAAAAAGGTTGGGAAATTTTTACAGATAATATTATAAAATATTTAAATCAAAGAGAAGAACCAATGGTTTTCATTTTATGGGGAAGTTATGCTAGAAGTAAAAAAGTTATGATTACCAATCCAAAGCATTATATTGTAGAATCTGCCCATCCTTCACCATTATCTGCATATCGTGGTTTTTTTGGAAGTAAACCGTTTTCTAAAACAAATCAATTTTTGATTCAAAATCATATGAAGCCTATTCAGTGGGGAGAACATATAGAAACGTAGAGTATTTTTTACAAAAGTACTCTTTTGTTATGCAAAGAAAAAAGACTGCTCACAAGGTCCTTTGAATTCTTGTGAGTAGTCTAGTTATACATCATACGTATATTCAATACTTGTAATAAAATCATTTTCTATGATGAATTTTAAATTTGTTTTTCCTTTTGTATAAGTATATAAGTTATCTTCTTTTTTGAAGTCTTCTCCATAGGTTTTTGTCATATCTTCATAAGTATCTGATATTTTAATTCCTTCGGTGGTTTCTATTTCTTCATCTAAGAAATAAATGGATAAAATATAGTCTTTTTCATTTTCTGGATAGGTATAAATTTCATAATGATCATATGTATAAGTTTTATCTAATCCTTCAAAGGCACAACTTTCAATTTCAGAGTAACTATTTTCTTTTCCATACTTTTCGACCTTAAATTCACTTCCTAACTCGATATTCATATGATCATAAGTTAGAGAAAATACTTGCTCTTGATTTTTTTCTGTATTATTGTTTTGTTTCACTTCTTTATCGCTACATCCAGTAAGGATTGTACCAAAGAGTGTTATTAAAATTGTAAAATATACTATCTTTTTTTTCATTTTATTCCTCCTTTATAGCTTTATAATACTCTTTTAATTTTTGATTATAAATTTGGCTGATTTCTTTATTTTCACGATAATCGGTTAAAGAATAGTTTTCTTTTAATATTTTTGAAAAGTATTTGGATAATTTTGTTGCGCCACTTAAATTTAAATGAAGACCACCATCGTAAGTATCTTTTTGAAAATCTAATCCAATTTGATCGATTTGGCTGGTGAAATTATAATAATCTAGATTATGTTTTTCTGCATATTCTTCTATTTGTTTGTCATATTCTTCATACCAATAAGGATATAGACTAGGTGCTTTAATTAAAATAAGCTTTATGTTATTTTCTTTGCAAAGATCCACGATTTTATCTAAATATTCATAAGTATTTTCCTTAAATTCATAATTTGGTAGTCTTTTTTTGGTTGGTAAATTTTTTACTGGTTTTACGTTTTTATTAATTAAAAAACCATTATGAGTAATTTTCTTTTTTTTGAATAAATATTTAAAATCTTCTTCGGTTAAGGTAGAGAATCTAGAATGATATCTTAAAATTGGAAATAGATAAGATAAGAAATCTTCTTCTTCTAACATAGAAGCTTTGATAATTTCGATTTTTTCTTTGGACCATTTCATTTGATCTAACATTAATCGGTTATAGGCTTCACTAACTGGTTTGTCATATCGCATGGCATTAACATTAAACACAACAATTTTAGGAGTTTCATATTTTAAAGTTTCTTTGAGTAGTCCATATGATTGCCAAATTAATTGTTGACTGTTTCCACGAACATAAGAAGTAATTCCTTCTTCTTCATAAAGGATCATTGGCGAAAAATTCGCATAAACTTCACAATCACCGATAAAGATTACTTCATGATTTTTTTCTTCTTCGTAATATTCTCTAGTAAAAGATCCTTCTACTAAATCTGTCATGTATTTTGGTGAAAGCAATTTTGTTGTAAAATGGAGGATGACTATGAATATAAGAAAAATAACTGTAACTTTAATATATTTCATAACGCCTCCTTAAAATTTACTATAAATAAATTCATTTACGTCAAAACCTAAACCATAAATTCCAAAAACTAAAATAAGGAATACAAAAGAACATAGGATGAAGGTTTTGGTTGGAATTTTTTTTCTTTTTAACCAATGGTTAATTTTTTGCATATTCATATCATAAATAATTAATAAGAAGATGGATAAAAGAAAAACAAGGATATTTGGTAAATCTAATCCGAGATTTAAAATGTTAGAAAAGAAATCGGAATAATTGAAGGTTGTAAAGATGGTTCCTAACATTTTTAATGCTTCTGTACTTGTTGGGTAAATGAAGAATATCCAAAGAAGAGAAACGATGAGGAAATTAATTGCTCTATTGATCCATTTAAATTTGCTTTTTGTTTTTGGTGTAAATGCAACGAGAATTCCATGAAATAATCCCCATAGAAAATAATTGATTCCATGCCATAAACCAGAAATAACAAAAGTGATGATGATGTTGAATTTGTTTCGAATTTTACTGCATCGATTTCCTCCAAGAGGAATGTATACGTAATCTTTTAACCAATTACTTAAAGTCATATGCCAACGATGCCAAAAGTCTTTTAGATTTTCTGCAAGATACGGTACCTTAAAGTTTTCTGGTAATTCGATTCCTAAGATTTTACTAAAACCAAGAACGATATCAATTCCACCACTAAAATCGGTGTAAAGTTGAATGGAATATAAGAATAATGCGAATAAGACAAAAGCACCAGTGTCGTGATTATTTGTAATGGTAGCAATTAAAATGCCTGCTCTTCCAGCAATTACTAATTTTTTGAATAGTCCCCAAACGATTCGTAAAAGTCCGTGAAATACGTTGCTTTCTGTGATTTTTCTTTTTGCAAATAATGTGGTTTTGATTTGATCGTATCGACTAATTGGACCAATAAATAAATAGGGGATATAAAGAACATAGAGTAAGTAATGATATAAATTATGTTCTGCATCATATTTTCCTTTATATACATCAATGAAGTAGGAAAGAATTTGAAAGGTATAATAGGAAATTCCTAAAGGAACGATGATGGAGTTTTTGACAAGATGAAAGAAAGAATTATATAAGTATAATTTAAAAAAGATTAAGATGGATAAATTTACGAAAATGGTTATCCAAAAAAGAAATTTATTTTTCTTTTTTTCAAGGTATTTGGCAGCAAAGAACGTTGTGAGTGAACTAAAAAGGATATAGAAAAGATTGGTGATTCCAAAGCTTGCATAAATAAGAATGCTAAAGATAAATAAGAAAAGATTCATCATTCTGCTTTTGGCCACTTACTATGATCCCAATCTCTTCCTTGTAAATGTGCTAAACGTTCGGCATCGGTAGCTGCACTAATCATATTATGTCTATCCGTTGGTGTAGAATCTGAATGTCTCCATACACCATTAATTTTCACTAAATTCCAATAATGAGATTTATCGGTTGTCCATATGAGCATGACTTCATATCCTTTTTGTTCTAATAATGCTTTATAAATTTCTGCGTGTACGACGCAATTTCCTGCTTTATTTGTTAGTCCATACCAAATAGGATCTGGATTACCATAATTGGAGTTATATCTGATGTTGTTATGTACCCACCTTCGAATTTCTTCATAATTTCCACTTAAAGTAGAAGCTACTTCTCTTATTTTTTGATTGGTATCTTCCTGGTCATGATTTACGATTATTTTTCTTTTCTTTGAAACGGTATTTCCTACTTTATCGGTTGCGGTATAAGTGACATAATATGTTCCATATTTTGAGGTTGTAAAACCATTGGTTTGTATTTGAACGGAAACGTTTCCATCATGTTCATCCCAAGCGGATACTCCTTTATATAAATCAACGTTTGTATATTTGTTTACCGTTAATGCATTTAACCCGTATAGGTTTGGTGCTTCGGTATCTTTTCGAATGGTTAAATTTGCTGTTTTTGTGGTTACGTTGTTATATTTATCTATGGCTTCAATAGTAATGGTTTGTGTACCAATTTTGGTATAATCGATTTCGGTTTTTAATGTAGTTGTAACTTCAGAGGAAGCATCGTGGACACTTTTGATAAATGCTTCTTTTCCATTTACGGTTTGGTCGTCATAAATGGTTACGTCTTGAAGTTCTAAATCTGGTCCTTTGGTATCTTGAACTTTAATTTTGCTTGTGAATTCGTTATTTCCATAACGAATTTTAATTTCATAATCTCCAACACCAGAATTGTTGATGTGATCGATTTCTTCTTGCTTGATTAAATCCCCATATTTTTCTGGTTCATAGAGTAAATCTTGTTTGGTTAATGGATTTCCTAATTCTACTTGAAGAGTTGGTTTTATTAAAGATATTTTTAAATTACATTCTTTTTCGGTAATGTTGTTATATTGATCTTTTACAAGAATCGTTACTTTGTAATCTTTATAATCTTTGATTTCTATTTTTTCTTTTAGTTCTACGGTCATTTTTGATAAGTCTTCTTTTGATACAATGAAATCTTCTGGATTAATTTGATAATCTAAACTTTGAACAACATCTTGAAATTTTACTTTTGGTGGAGTGGTATCTACAAGATTAAGTGTGACTTTTTTTTCTCCAAATAGGGTATCGATAAGAATTTGATGTTTTCCTACTTTATTGAAATTGATTTTTTTCATATCGGTTTTTAATTTTGATCCAGCAAAGACAAATTCGTGTTTATAAAAATCTTTTAATTCGATATTTTTTGTTCCAATTTCCATTGTGGTTTCTTTCTTTAATCCGAAGAAAGAAAAGAATAGGATTGCTGAAATGACGATAAGGATGGATAGGATACCTAAAATGGTTTTTATAATTTTTTTTCTTTTGTTTTTTTCTGATAAATTTAATTCTTTTCCACAATGTTCACAAACTTTATTTTTCGTTTGTTGATGACAATGAGGACACTCCATACTACTTCCTCCCTACTTTATTTATATTATAAATGTTTTAACTTTCTTTGTAAAGAAATCCTATAAGAATTTGTTTTTTTAGAAAAAAATGTCATATTGATTTTCAAGAAAAAAATGTTATAATAAGGTCAAGAAAGTTTATGTAGGAGGGGACCTTTATGAAGAAAATAAAAATGGAAATTATGCTTTTCATTTCTTTGATGGGCGTATTTGCACTTTTCTTTTTCATTTTGACGCTTCATCAATATATGGAAATCGATCGATCGAAAATTTTCAGTCAGGATGTTGACCCTTTACCAATGAAAAAACCTACAGTATTAGAAAGTGGATTTGAGCTTCCGGTAGAGGGTGCAACTGGATATGCATCCATTTCTTTAAATGTTCGTGAGAATGTAGATGATTTTTCTAATGTTGTATTACAGTTAAATCCTGGGGACGGATTTGTGATTTTAGAGGAGACTGGGGATTTTTGGAAAATTAGACGATTGAATCAAGAAGGTTATGTTCGTCATAAAAATTGTCTTATTAATTTGCCAGATGTCATGCCTTCTATCATTTATAATATTTCGAATTCTAAAGCATCATTAATGAAATCTTTAGGAAAAAACATTCCCAATATTACAGGGCAAAAGCTTTATGATGTCTATGATTTTAATGAACGATTGAATCGAGAAGAATACGCGGTTCCTGTTTTATATTCTATGGCCAAAAAAATTGCGGTAGCGCAAAGAAAAGCATTAGAAAATAAGAATACTTTAGTTATTTATGAGGCATTTAGACCAGCAGATGTTCAAAAAGCGGTCGTAAGTAACTTGATGAATTTAGCAAGCCAAGATATGGAAGTCAAAGAAGGTATTTCAAGAAGTCCATGGTCGACGACTTGGTTTATCAATACTGGAGTATCGAATCATCAAAAAGGATTAGCGATTGATGTTAGTTTAGCAAAAGTAATCGATACTTCTAAAGACCAAATTGGTGATTATGAATATCAAAAGATAGAGGAATATGAGGAATATGAAATGCCTACACCGATGCATGAATTAAGTGTTCTTGCAGTAAGATTTACGGTTCCAATTTCGTCTGCTTCTAAAACTGCATGGCAAACAGCTACTTTTACGGATTCTATGAATACACCAGCGAAAGAGTTACAAACGTATTGTACGGATGCAGGATTAACGCCACTTGCAAGTGAATGGTGGCATTATAATGATTTGGATTCGGTAAGTGAAGAAAATGGAACTGGAAACTTTTATATTACGGAGATTTATAGTCAAGTACCAAAACGTAGCGAAAGTTAATAGATGAAAGAATTTCATATGTATTTTATAAATTATTTCAAATTAAGAAAATTAACTAGTTGAAATTAATTTAATTTTATATAAAAGGTAATATAATTGATAAATAATGAAAGATGTAAAGCAATAGTAAAAAAATATATTTTAATTTTTCTAAATCTAATAGGAAAAAATTGCTTTCTCTTTTTTTTTGGTATAAAATAGGAGTAGAAGGTGAAAGAATGGAAGAGGCTTTAAATTATTTAAAAAAATTTATTCATTATGGAGATAATATTGTTGTAGCAGTATCTGGTGGGCCAGACTCTATGGCACTTTTGACGTTAGTAAACGAAATCAAAAAAAATTTAGATATTGGAATTATTTGTGCCCATGTCAATCATAATGTAAGAGAAGAATCCGCTTACGAAAAAAAATTCGTAGAAGAATATTGTGATCAAAATCACATTATTTTTGAATATATGAAGATTGAAAATTATGGAGACGATAATTTCCATAACGAAGCAAGAACCAAAAGATATCACTATTTTGAACAAATCGTAAAAAAATATAATGCCCATTATTTACTTACTGCTCATCATGCCGATGACTTGATGGAAACCATATTAATGCGATTAGTAAGAGGATCAACTTTAAGAGGATATAGTGGATTTTCTAAAGTCGTTCCAATGGAAGGATATCAAATTATTCGCCCTTTAATTCAAGTACCAAAAACAGATATTTATGAATATTGTAAAAAAAATAAAATCGAATTTGTTCAAGATAAATCAAACGACAAAGATATTTATACAAGAAATCGTTTTCGTAAATATGTCGTTCCAACTCTTCGAAAAGAAAATCCTGAAGTAGAAAAAAAATTTTATAAATTTAGTACCTTACTGTTAGAATATGATCATTTTATTGATGATATTGTAAAAGAAAAAATGAACGATATTTATAAACAAAACGTATTAAATATCGAAAAATTCAAAAAAGAAAAGCATATTATTCAGTTAAAAATTATATATTCTTTATTAGAACAATTTTATCAAGAAGATTTAATGTTATTAACCGATAAACATGCAGAATTAATTTTGAATTTAATCAATTCCGATAAACCAAATTTAAAAATTCATTTACCAAATAATGTGATTGCTAAAAAAGCATACGATGTCTTTACTCTAGAAAAAGAAAGAGAAGGAGAAAAAGACTACGAAATTGAAATGCTTCATTATGCAAACTTACCAAATGGACATAACATTCAAAGAATCGCTTCTACGATTGAAAATGGAAACGATATCTGTCGATTAAATTCAAAAGAAGTAAAACTTCCCCTTTATATTCGCAATCGAAAAGAAGGCGATAAAATGATGGTTAAAGGAATGATTGGAAGCAAAAAAATTAAAGAAATTTTTATTGAAAATAAAATAACTCCAGAAGAGAGAGAAGTCTGGCCAGTAGTCGTAGATGCAATGGAAAGAATTGTTTGGCTTCCTGGGCTAAAAAAATCAAAATTTGATAAACAAAATAATGAAAAGTATGATATAATACTTAAGTACTATTAAGAAAGGAGCAAATGAATGAATAAAAAAACCGTCAAAAGAGGGTTATTACCCTATTTATTTATCTTTATTTTCATCTTTGGGGTAATGTTCTTTTTTGATCTAATAAATCAAAAAGTTAACGTATTAACCTATGATGAATTTATGAAAGGCGTTAACGATAAAGAAGTAGAAGAGGTTGTTGTAACCCCAAGAGAACGTGCTGGGGTTTATGAAATTCGTGGAACCATGAAAAGTTATAACGAAAATGAAACTTTTTACGTTAAAGTTCCTTTATCAAACGAATTGATGTCAAAATTATTAGATGCTCAAGAAAAATTTAACTTTAAATTAGCAACCAACTCAGATCCAGAATCAAGTACCTTTTTCCTATTTTTAATTAATGTATTACCTTTAATTATTTTACTTGGAGTTGCTTTCTTCTTTATTAGTAAACAAATGGGTAGTGCAAACAAATCTATGGACTTCGGAAAAAGTAGAGCAAGATTAAATAGCGATAAAAAGAAAATTACATTTAATGAAGTTGCTGGATTAGACGAAGAAAAAGAAGAAGTAAGTGAATTAATTGACTTCTTAAAAGATCCAAAAAAATTCCAAAAATTAGGAGCACGAATTCCAAAAGGAGTTTTACTTGTGGGTCCACCAGGAACTGGAAAAACCTTACTTGCTAGAGCCGTAGCAGGAGAAGCAAATGTGCCATTCTTCTACATCAGTGGTTCTGAATTCGTAGAACTATTCGTTGGTGTTGGTGCTAGTCGTGTTCGTGATATGTTCAAACAAGCAAAACAAAATGCTCCATGTTTAATCTTTATTGATGAAATTGATGCCGTAGGACGTCAAAGAGGAGCAGGACTTGGTGGAGGACATGACGAAAGAGAACAAACCTTAAACCAATTATTAACGGAAATGGATGGATTTGGAGCAAATGAAGGAATTATTATCATTGCTGCAACGAACCGTCCAGACGTATTAGATCCTGCCTTATTACGTCCAGGAAGATTTGACCGTCAAGTTACGGTAAATTTACCAGATGTTAAAGGAAGAGAAGAAATCTTAAAAGTTCATGCAAGAAATAAAATTTTCGCAAAAGGAATTAAATTATCCAACATTGCCAAACGTACCGTAGGATTTAGTGGAGCAGATTTGGAAAACTTACTAAACGAAGCTGCCCTTTTAACGGTAAGACGAAATAAAGATGCAATCACTATGGCAGAACTAGACGAAGCACACGATCGTGTGTTAATGGGACCAGCAAAGAAAAGTCACAAATATACAGAAAAAGAAAAGAAAGTGGTTGCTTACCACGAAGCAGGACATGCGGTTGTAGGATTAAAACTCGATGGTGCGAATGAAGTACAAAAAATTACCATTGTACCTCGTGGTGCAGCCGGTGGATATAACTTAATGCTTCCAAAAGAAGAAACTTATTTATCAACGAAAAAAGAACTTTTAGAAAGCATCAGTGGTCTTTTAGGAGGACGTGTTGCTGAAGAATTCATCTTTAATGAAATGACCACAGGAGCTCATAACGACTTTGAAAAAGCAACCAAAATCGCAAGAGCAATGGTTACGGAATATGGAATGAGTTCTTTAGGACCAGTTCAATTTGAACACCAAGAATCTAGTGTTTTCTTAGGAAGAGATTATAACAAAACAAGAAATTTCTCATCACAAGTTGCTTTTGAAATCGATCAAGAAATGAGAAAAATCATCGATGAATGTTATAAAACAACCGAAAAAATTATTCGTGAAAATAAAGAACTTTTAGATCTTATTGCAAACGCTTTGTTAGAAAACGAAACGCTTACAAAAGAACAAATCGATTATCTTGTAAAAAACAAATGTTTACCAGATGAAGATGGAGAAGTTGATGCAAGCGATATCGAAGAATTATCTTACAAAGATATGACCTTAGAAGAATTAAAAGAAGTTGCAAAAGAAAAAGGAATTAAAAACTACTCTAAAATGACCAAAGCAGAACTTATAAAAGAATTAGAAGAACTTGAAAAATAGTTTTTCTTTTTTTTGAATTTGCGATATAATAACAATAGGTGGGATTATGAAAGTATATAGCGTATCATGTAAAAATTGTGGAGAAACCTTACAATATTCTTTAAAAGATTTAAAATTGCACTGTAATCATTGTCATAGTAAATTTTTACCAAAAGAATATGAAGAATCGTTAAAAAACAAAGAATTTTCTGTTAGTCATTGTAAAAACTGTGGAGCAAAAATCATTAGTGATAACGCAAATACCAAATGTTTTTATTGCGATAGTGTCGTAACCAATACCAAAGAAATCTTAAAAGACATTGATTATGTTCTACCATTTACGATAAAAGAAGACCTTTTACTTACGTTATTTGAAGAAAATGGAAGATTTACAAGCAATCAAGCAAAACTTCATTCTTTTTTCCGAAGAGAAAATATTGTAGATATTAAACCTTTTTATGTTCCAATAAAACTATTTAACATGGATTTAAATGTAGAATATCAAAAAGAAAACATGCAAAAGAAAATACGATTTGAATTTGAAAATATTATGCTTGATGGATCTATACTAGTAGACAACAAACAAATTCAAAAACTAGAACCTTTTTATTATCAAAATTTAGTAAAATTTAATCCAACCTATCTTTTAGGAGTTGACATTGAAAAATATAGCGATACTGCAGAAAGTATGGATTCTTATTTAGATAAAAGATTACAAGATATCATTCAAAGAAATGATCCCTTTGAAAAAAGTACCGTTCAAAAAGAAAAAAAGGTAAAAAAAGAAAAATATTGCTTGCTTCCTCTTTATCAAATTGAAACCCAATATAGAAATCAAAAGGCTTATTTTCTTGTAAATGGAACTACTGGGAAATGCATTACGTTTCATAATATTTATCGAACAAACATTGATGATTTTTTAATCAAAAATGACCGAAATTATCAAATTTTTGGAGTTTTATTATCTGCTTTAATCATGGTTCTTGTTTTATCTTTTCTAGTGCCTGTTTTTAAATCTTGGGTCTTTTACTTTCTATTTTTTATTGTTAGTGCGATGATTTTATTTTATCAGTTTGAAAAAGGAAAGAAAGCAAAAAAAGCAAGAGTAGAAAAAGAAGAAATTATATCTTTACCAATTAAAAGTAGAAAAGTTCTCGAAGACAAGAAAGATTGATTTCTTGTTTTTTTTTGTTAGTTATCGTATACTATTAGTGGTGATTTTGTGACATCAATTTACGATCAAATATTATATGAAAATGAAATTCAATATTATGAAAAAGAACAGAAGATTCTTGAACAAATATTAAAAAATCAAAAAGAGGACCTTTACTTTTATGAAAATTCGATAAAAGATCCAAACGAATACTCAACATTTTATCAGAAATTAAAACAATTTTCTTATCATGAAAATTATGAAATTATTAATCGCTTTCTTGATTTCGATCAATTATTAACTGGTTCGATTTCTCCAGTAATAAAGAAGGTACAAAAGGTAGAAAATCGTATTTGTATTGAAAAATATAATGGGGAAAAATATTATGTAACCGATGCGAAAGAATATTTTAAACAAAACGAAAAAATTAAAAACTTTATCAAAAATACAAAACTTTTAGGACATTGTTTTGAAGATGCTCAATTTCTATCGATGGTTTGTCAAAATTTTGATATGGTGGTTTCCTTAAGACCAAACTATTTTGTTGGAAATTTTTATCATGCTTATAATTATGATCCAGAAAAAGATGTTGTTATTGATTTAGCTTATCAAATTGTCATGAAAAAAGAAGAATATGATGAGTTATTTGAAACAAAGGAAGTTCTTCGGTTATCTTTGATTGAAATGTTAAACGTAATGAAAGAGGGCTCTTTTTATTTGAACCAACCAAAAGAAAGACCAGATTTATTAAAGGTTGCTCTTTATATAGAATCTTGTCAGAAAGGAGAGAAATATGCTAAAGGTAAGTAAAGATTGGAAAGATTATGAAATTTTAGATGCCGGAAATGGCGAAAAATTAGAACGTTGGGGAGATGTCATTTTAAGAAGACCGGATCCTCAGTGTATTTGGGAAGTAGAAAATTATGAGCATTGGAAGAATATTGATGGACATTATTTTCGTTCTTCAAAAGGTGGAGGAGAATGGAAATTTTATAAAAAATTACCAGAAAATTGGAAGATAACATATAAAGATTTAACATTTAAAGTTTCTCCAACCAACTTTAAACATACGGGATTATTTCCAGAACAGGCCGTTAATTGGGATTTTATGATGGATAAAATTCGCCATGCAAATAGAGAAATTAAAGTTTTAAATTTATTTGCTTATACTGGAGCCGCAACCATTGCGTGTGCCAAAGCCGGAGCTTCTATGGTTGTTCATGTAGATTCTGCGAAAGGAATGGTAGAATGGGCAAAAGAAAATCGTGATTTATCTGGATTAACGGATGCGAAAATACGTTTTATTGTGGATGATTGTTTGAAATTTGTTCAAAGAGAAGCAAGAAGAGGAAATACTTATGATGCGATTATTATGGATCCTCCAAGTTATGGTAGAGGACCAAATGGAGAAGTTTGGAAATTTGAAAAAAACATTTATCATTTAATTGAAGAATGTTTTAAAATTTTATCTGATCATCCTTTATTTTTTACAATTAACTCTTATACAACTGGTTTTTCTGCTTTAGCTTTAGAAAATATTTTAAAAACAACACTATTAAAAAAATATCCGAATGGAAAGATTGAAGCTGGAGAAGTAGCTTTACCAATTAAAAGAGATTCTTTATTATTACCTTGTGGTATTTATGGAAGATGGGTAAGTAATGATTAATATTTTATATGAAGATAATCATCTTTTGGTTGCGATAAAACCAATCAATGTTCCAGTTCAAGAAGATCAATCAAAAGATCTTTCTTTTTTAGATATGTTAAAACAATATTTGAAAGAAAAATATCAAAAACCAGGGAATGTTTATTTGGGATTAGTTCATCGTTTGGATCGTCCGGTTGGTGGTCTTATGGTGTTTGCGAAAACGAGTAAAGCTATGGAGCGGTTATCAAAGCAAGTAAGAGAACATCAAATTGAAAAAAAGTATTATGCGGTTGTTTTAGGAAATATAAATAAAAAAGGTAATTTTATTGATCGATTATTAAAAGATGAAAGAAAAAATATGGTTTACGTAAACCCAAAAGGAAAAGAAGCAAGATTGTCTTATGAAAAAATAGATCAGAAAAAGGAATATTCTTTGGTTTCTGTTTCTTTAGAAACTGGAAGGTCTCATCAAATAAGAGTTCAGTTTTCTTCTCATGGATATCCTTTATATGGAGATCAAAAATATAATAAAAAAGCAAAAGTAGGACAGCAAATTGCTTTATATTCTTATTTTTTATCTTTTCTTCATCCGGTTACAAAAGAAAAGTTAACGTTTTCTTTGAATTTACCAAATCGTTATCCATTTTCTTTGTTTCCTTAAATCGTTTTTGTTCATTGACATTATAAGAAAAAAACGTTAAAATGAAAGATAAGAAGTAGAAGAAATTAAGGGGTGAAGATATGAAAAAGAAAATGGCCTTTTTTCTACTAGTCTATTTATGTTTTCCGGTGTTTATGAGTGTAAAAGCAGAATGTAATCAGCAAGAAACGATTCGGATTAGTAAACTGATGAGTAATGTAAATTCTAGTTATACGTTTAATGAGGAAGATCAATCTTTTACGATAAGATTTACCAATCTTGTGGATGATCTTTATCTTTATGATGAAAATTATTTTGAGGCTTATTATCCAGAAAATGGAGAAGTTATTTTATATGATGCTTTACCAAGTTATTCTTATGAATTTACAGTTCGTAGTACAAAATGCGAAGATACTAGAGTAAATCGTTATGTAACTCTTCCCTTTTATAATCCTTTGTATAAAGAAGAAATTTGCCAGGGGGTGACTGGTCTTAGTTTATGCGAAAAATGGGCAAGTACACCAGATTTAACGGAGGAAGAATTTGTTGCTGAAGTAACTGCTTACAAAAATAGAAAAGCAGGACAGGAGCAAGAAAAAGAAGAGGTCGATGGTCTTTTTGATATTATAATTAACTTTTTTGTAAAATATTACTTTATTGTAATTCCAGTAGTTATTGTTCTTTGTGTAGTAGGAATTGTATTAAAAGTAAAATTAAATAAGAAAAATAAATTGTTCTAGGAGTGGGATAATGAAAAAAATATTTTTAATTACTTTATTAGTCTTTTTTGCTTTTGTTAATAGTGTATTTGCGATTGGTGGAAGTACAGCTGGGGATGGGGGATCTGTAATTAATGGTGCTCCTGGATCTTCTTCTAATCCTGGTGGAGATTGTAATAATTGTGTTAGACAAGATAGTGCAGGATTTCGTGTGAGTTTAATTATTAATGGAGTAACAAAATTTAGTAAGGATTATATCCCGACTGATTATAGAAATAGCGCTGGAGGAATTGCTAATGAGGAGATTTATGTCAGTGGAAAGAAAAATGGTTATTGGGGTTCGAGAATTGATGTTGTAAAAAAGGGGAATGCTCAACTTATAAAATTAAATAATGGGTTATTGACTAAAAAAGTAATGCCGGAATATGAGAATAGGGTGAAAAATCGAACCGTATTGAGTAAAGTCGATTGGATGCCAGGTACTGTTGATGGTAATGGTTTCGGAAGCTTTCATGCGTATGATGGTTATAAGATTGTTAGTGATGTTTTTAGTGCCTTAAGAAATTATAAGGAAGATGGAAAATCAGATAATGGTAAAAAATTGCTAGAATATATTACAAGTAGTGGACAAGTTCAATGGGTAGCAAATGGAAGACGTATTAAAATTGAAGGTTTAGGATATAATTATAGTCCTGAAGAGGTCTGTGGAAAAGAA
This sequence comes from uncultured Bacilli bacterium, assembly GCA_944364705.1. GTDB lineage: Bacteria > Bacillota_I > Bacilli_A > RF39 > UBA660 > RUG12867. The sequence goes on from CALVWH010000017.1 coordinate 21,976, forward strand.
CAATCTTTGTATTTGTTAATCGAGCCCATGATAGCAAGAATTGATGAAAATTATAATCGTTATTTTTTAACAGTTACAGAGTTAGCATATATATTTAAAGATGCTGGTGAAAGTATTGGGCATACAAATGCTTGGAAAACAAATTCAGGTCAGGTCGGATCTGGATTTGCAAAGTGGATTACGGAAGCAATGTATGTAGATTCTGGTAGCGCAACGGCACATGGAACTGGTCCTTTTGCAGGGACTGAAATTAAATCTCCAGTTGAACCAGTATCTTTGGAACAATCTACTGTGTGTACTAAATATTCTTCAAATCAATATGATAAATTAATTTGTGTTTGTAAAGATGGAAAATCTGGAGATAATTGTAGAAAAAAATATAAAAGTGGAAGATATAAAAGTAAAACGAATAAATGTATGAGTGGTTCTACAATTGATAGAGATGCAAGTGAAAAAAAATGCCTTGCTTCTACAGTAAAATGGACTCATGGAGATCCAAATACTGTTGATGCTTTAGTTCAACCAGGAACTTTAGGTAAACCAAATCAGTCGAGAAAAGTTAGTGGTTGGGGAGTTAACTGGCTTTGGTGGGGAAATGCAATTGAGTGTAATAAATGTCGCGAGAGAAGTGTAACTTATAATTCACCAGTATGTAGTACTGGAAATAATCGAACATTTTCTTTAACGGAGACATTTCCAGAAGCACAAGACCAAGATGGTTGTAATGATAATTTAAGAGAAAAATATACACAATATGGTAAAAAAATGGGGAAAATAGGGGATAAGATTGTTTATTGTAATGATACGGTTAATATAACTTACCCACAAAAATATGATAAAGTTATAAATTTAGATGCGAAAGGATTGCTATCAAGTTATTTGATTTGGCCAAACCCTAATGACCAAAGATATCAATTAACAATTACAGCTGTTCGAAATTGTCGTTGTGTGAAAGATGGAAACGTTGTTAGTTGTAATAATAGAAAAAATGTAGATAACTATGGAAAACAAATTCATAATTTTTCATCAACGGTAACAATAAGTTATCAAAGTGGTGAATATTCTTTAAATAATGTTGCTTTAAAAGCAGATGATGGTTTTTCATCTTACAGTGAATCAGGGAAAGAATATCATTATGAATTTACAAAAACATATGAATTAGATCCAAAAACTACATACAGTGGATATGATGAAAAACAAAGAAAATATACAATCAATGGAGGAAACTATGGCCAATTAGCAATCAGTGGTAAAATGATTCAAGATGGAATTTTGTCTGGTGAAATTAAACTCAATGTAAAAAATATTAAGCTCGGAGGAACAGACGGTACAATTCTTAATAGAAATGGTAAAATTTCTACAACGAATGCTACCTATGGTGCTTATAGTTGCCCTTATAATGTAGCAGCAATGCCAACTCCAAATCCTACCTATTGCTGGAAAGGTAATCAAAAAATAGATGTTACAGACTGCATTAATAGTGGAAAAACTTTTGCAGCTTGTGAAAAAGAATTGTGTGGTAATGGTAGCGGAGGAAGTTGCGTCGCTTGTAAAAAAATAGGTACAAATGAAACAGTTAATATTTGTTGTCTAGGGAACTCTTCAGATGTTTATGATCATTATTGCAATTCTGATGGATATTTCAAAGACGAGGAGTTACAACGAGATGCAATTGAAAAAGTTGGAAAATATTGTGCTTGTGAAGATAAAAAGCTTGGAACGATAGACATAGAAAATGGTACAACTTCCGTACCGTTAAATAATTGTATTTCTACTTACTTGAAAAATAATAGTGCATTAGAAGGTGGAGTTTTAGGAAATAATCATCTTGATAAATTACAAAATGCTTATAATTTCTGTTTATCCGAATATAGAACACAAAGTGGTGATGATTGTGTTTGTGATATTGGATGCGGTAATACCAGAGATTATTGTTATCCAAGTAAAGGTGGAAAAATTGAAATTACAGACTGTCTTAAAGAAAAACAAAAACAAGGTATGCAACTTGGAGAAGCTAGATTGGCTTGTAATGTGGAAAAAGATTGTTACTTCTGTCAACTTCAAGATGGAAGCTATAAATCTTTAAAATCTTGCTTACAGTCAAAAGGTGGATATAGTGAAGCAAATTATCGGGCTTGTGTAAAACAGGAATGTCCAGATGAACCAAATCCAAAATATTGTAGAACAGATTCAAGTATAGAAATTACTTCTTGTTATGAAAGTAAGAAACAATTAGGTGAAGAAAAAGCTATAGAACAATGTGAGATCGAAGCAGGATGTTATCGTTGTCCAGATGATGCTGCCATTAATGCTGGTATGCCATTTACACAAGATATGATTGATAGCGTATCTGGAAATAATCTTTATGATAAAATAAACAAGTTAAAAGAAAAGTATTGTCTTTCTAAAGATTGTCCAGATGGAGACTGTGGAACAAGTTATACTTGTCCATCTCCAAATCAAAATATTAACATAACCGTATGTGTCTATAAAAATATAAAACAAGGATTAAGTGTAGACGCTGCTGAAAGAACTTGTGAACAACAACTATGTGGTGGTAATCTTTTAGTAAGACCAGTAAACTTAAAAAATCCATTCTTACCAACAACTCTTAACGCATCCGTTACTCCAACAAAAAGAAACCTTAGTGGTTCAAGTAACTGGTCAGAAAAAACTGCAAATAAATATATTGTCAAAGATTCTGATAAATTATATTCTCAGTCAAAGCCAGAACTTGTCATTAATTTAGACGCAGCTACCATCAATCGGATCAAAGCCGATACAAAGACCAAAGGATACTATAATACATCTACAACAAGTACACAGTATTTCACAAATGTATTAGGAGATTCTATAACCTGTGGAAAAATAGGAAACAAAGATCACGGTAGTTGCTAGACTTTACAGAAAAAAGCGATAAAACGCTTTTTTTTTTACTTTTTCTGTGTTAAAATGTATTTGTATAATAATAAGGGGTGATAGAGTTGATTTTAAGAAAACCGTACGCCATCTTGATTAAATACTTTAGAATTATTCATGTCGTTATTGGTCTATTAGCGCTTTTTTTAACTTATAAAACAGCTAATATGATGACCTTTTTAAATGATTATATAAACTCTGGTGAGACAACCATTGCACCAGGGCAAGTGGATGGATTATTTAGTTTTCTGTTATATTTTTCTATTTTTATTATCTTTTTAGCAACCATCATTATTTTAGTTTTAATGATTGTAAAGAAAAAACCATACTTCTATTACATTTATA
>CALVWH010000018.1 GCA_944364705.1 uncultured Bacilli bacterium
TAGGTAGTGTGCAATGTTTTATACACTACCACTTGTTTTTCCTTTTATTTATAAGACTTTTTTCTATATTTTTCTTTTCCCCCTCTTTTTTATGGGAATTTTTTTATAGAATTATCTTTTTTGTCTATCAAAAAATGACAGATTTCGTTATAATGATTTTATCCAAAACAATCATAGAAACGAGGTATCTGTCATGTTTAGAATTATACCATTTATTATTACTTTTTTAAATAGAATTAATAAAATTATTTGGAATTTTATCATTTTTCTTTCCAAATTTATTAAAATTGATGAAATTAATCACCTCAATGATAAACCTAATGACGTGAAATATCGTTTGTTTCATGTCGATGAACCTGCTATTATTGAACCTTTTGTTAAAATAAAACATAAAGATTATAAGCAACTTATTAAAGACAAGAATATCAAACCTATTAAACGTCGTAATGGTAAAGAAATCACTATTGATGTTCATTGTCCTTGTTGTGGTGCTCCGAAAGCATATCTTTACGATAACACCGGGAAACAAAATCAATTTGAATGCAAAGTTTGTTCTTTTATCTTTTCTACTAATCCCAATAAAGAAAAGGATGTTATTTTAAAATGCCCTCATTGTAGGTATCAACTAAACTTATATCATCGCCGTGAAGACTTTGATGTTTATCGTTGTAAGAATGATAAATGTCCTTTTTATCTGAAAAACAAAGCGTCTTTAAATTCTCATGATCTTAGGCTTTATATTGAACATCCAGAAAAAATCAAACTTCGTTATATCTATCGTAAATTTAATATTGATTTTCCTACTTTACAAAAGGACTATCGTGAGTTTATTCACTCTCCCATTGATTTATCTAAAGCTTATTCTTCTAAGTATATCATTGGCCTTTGTCTTACTTATCACGTAAATTATGGACTTTCTTATAGACAAACTGCTTCTATTTTACAAGATGTTCATGAAGTTCATATTTCTTATAAAACGGTAGAAAACTACTGCAAAGCTGCTTCCTCTATTATTCATCCTTTACTTGAATTCTTTCCTTATGAACTTTCTGATACCATTGCTGCTGATGAAACTTACATAAAAGTTCTCGGTAAGACAAATTATGTTTTCTTTTGGTTTGATGCTATCAAGAAAATTGTTACTTCTTACCGTGTCTTTGATAAACGTGACTCTTTATCCTCTATCAAAGCAGCTTTCTCTACTTTAGCCAAATATGATACCCTGCCAGAATCTCTTAAAGTCATTTCTGATGGTAATCCCATTTACAATGTTGCTGTAGAATATTGGTCTCAAAATGGCCTTCCTTTTCAACTTTATCAGGTGATTGGACTTACAAATCAAGATGAAACTTCTAAAGAATATAGAAGTCAAAAACAAATCATTGAACGTTTTAATCGCACCTTAAAGTATTACTATCGTCCCAAAGGTGGGTTTACTTCTCTTGATCATGCCAATTCTTATATGGTCTTGTTTGCTACCTACAATAACTTTTTAAGACCTAACAAATCTCTCGAATGGAAGACTCCTGTACATCTTGATGAACTTAATGGCATTTCAAACATGCCTAACAAATGGATTGAATTATTAAATCTTGGTTACAAATATTCTGATATTTATTGCTAAGCATTATTTTTTTAATACTCTTCTTAGCTTGTTTTCATCATGTCTTTTTTTATTAATTCTATTTTCAAAGATCAATTTTCCTATCTTTTTTTGATAGTTTTATATTAAGATTTTCTTCTTAACATCATTTTTGTCTAGTGTATCTTGTTTTCCATAAAACTTTTCACACTATCGTTTTTATTATAACAAAGAATAAAAAAAAAAGAAAGTTAAAAAAGAGATAATTGACTTGATTCATCCATTCCGTCTAAAATTCCCATCATTCGCATCTTATCGATTAACGTTGCGGAAATTTTCGCGCGTTTTTGTAAATCTTCAATACTTAAAAAGGCTCTTTTTTCTCTTTCTTTTACGATGTTTTGAGCAACCGTATCTCCAAGTCCATCAATGGATGCAAAAGGAGGATAAAGGGTATGCTCATCTTTTACACCAAAAACGGTTGCTTCGCTTTTGTTTAAATCAATGTTAGCAAACGTAATTCCTCTAGCGGTTGCTTCTAAAGCAAGTTGCAAACTTTCTAAAATTCCCTTCTCCTTATTGGAAGCTTCGTTTCCTTTGTTCATAATTTCAACAATTCGTTCTTTAATCGTATCATATCCTTTAATCATGGCTTCTACATCAAAATCAGTTGCTTTCGAAGTGAACCAAGAGGCATAGTACCATGCAGGATGGTGAACTTTAAAATATGCGATTCGGAAAGCTGAAGTTACATAAGCAGTTGCATGCGCTTTAGGGAACATATATTTAATTTTTTGGCAAGATTTAATGAACCATTCTTCGATTCCGGCATTTCTCATTTCTTCTTCCATTCCAGCCCAGGTTTCAGGATCTTTGGATGCTTTTCCTTTTCGAACAAATTCCATGATTTTAAACGCACGAATTGGTTCTAATCCATGATACATCAAATACACCATGATATCATCCCGGCAGCCAATAACATCTTTAAATGGAACGACTTTGTTTCGAATTAATTCTTGGGCATTTCCAAGCCATACATCGGTTCCATGAGAAAGTCCAGAGATTTTAATTAGTTCGGCAAAGGTTGTTGGTTTGGTATCCACAAGCATACTAATGGTAAAGTTTGTTCCAAATTCTGGAATTCCTAATGTTCCAGTTTCATTCATGATTTGTTCTTTGGTAACCCCTAAAGGTTCTGGGGATAAAAAGATTCCCATAGTTGGTTTATCGTCTAATGGAACTTTGGTAATATCCATTCCGGATAAATCTTGTATCATACGAAGTTGGGTTGGATCAGAATGTCCTAAAATATCTAGCTTTAAAACATCTTGATCGATGGCATGGTAATCAAAATGAGTGGTTCGCCATGCCGAGGTTGGATCATCGGCAGGATATTGAAATGGCGTAAAGTCAAAAACATCCATATATCCTGGAATAACAACAATTCCTCCAGGGTGCTGTCCCGTTGTTCTTTTTACTCCAGTACATCCCATAGCAAGCCGTTCAACTTCGGCTGTTCTCATCGTAATTCCTTTATCTTCGCAATATCCTTTGACAAATCCAAAGGCGGTTTTTTCTGCAACCGTTCCAATCGTTCCTGCACGATATACATTATCTTCTCCGAAAAGTACTTTCGTATATTCGTGGGCATCGGCTTGGTTTAAATCGGAAAAGTTTAAATCGATATCAGGTACTTTATCTGCATTAAATCCTAAGAATGTTGCGAATGGCATATCGTTTCCGTCTTTTTTCATTTTTGTACCACATTTTGGACAATTATAATCAGGTAAATCAAATCCACTAGAATACGTTTCTCCTAATGGTTTGCCATCAAGTTCAAAAATACTATGTTTACAATTTGGACACATGTAATGAGCTGGAAGTGGATTTACTTCGGTAATTCCCATCATGGTTGCGACAAAGGAAGAACCTACCGAACCACGGCTACCAACTAAATACCCATCGTCATTTGAGTGTTTTACTAATTTTTGAGCAATTAAATAGATAACATCAAATCCCCCACCAATAATTCCTCCTAATTGTTTTTTCATTTTTTGTTTTAAATCTTCTTCGGTTAATTCTTCGGAAGACTTTGCTTGTAAATGTTTTTTGATGACATCTTTGACATGATCAAAGCCTTTTAAAATTGCTTCGTGTAATCGTTTGAAAGCTTCTTTGGTATACGCTTCTCCTTCTAAAGTACCTTCTTCGGTTAATTCTTCTTTTATCGTATTAAAGATACCATCTCCATAAAGTTCTTTCGCAATTCTCTCTTCAATATTATATGGCAAAGGATCTCCATATAAATCTTTGGCTTTGGTATAAACTAAATCGGTTACGGTTTCTACAGAATGATCGATTTTTGGAGAAAATGGAACTCCGCCAGTTTCGATAATAACTTCGATAATATCTACCATATCCGCAATTTTATTGGTATTCGTTACAACAATTTCTTTGGCTTTTTCTTCTCCTAAAAAGGCAAAATCATCGAGCATTTCTCTCGTCGTCCGAAAATGCATGGAAGGAATATTGGTAATGTTGTTTTTGGCAAGGGGATGTCTTCCTCCTCCTGGAACTTTTTGGTTAACAATGATTTCCCGGTAAATTTTATCTTCTCTGGTCAAGTGATGAACATCTCCGGTGGCAACGATATATTTTCCAGAATCTTCGGTTACCCTGACAATTTTCTTTATTTGTTCTAATAATTCTTCTTTGTTTGCGAAATCCCCCGTTTGAAGTAAATGGTCATAACATTCTGGTGGTTGCACTTCAACGTAATCATAAAAGTTGATTATGTTTGAAAGTTCTTCATCACTTTTTCTCGTTGCTTCTTGAAATACTTCACTTTCGTAGCACCCACTACCAACAAGAATTCCTTCGCGAAGTTCGTTTAATTTGCTTCGTAAAATTCTTGGAGTTTTATATAAATATACCGTATTAGCAAGACTAATGATTTTAAATAAATTTTTAAGTCCTACTTTGTTTAATACTAATAAATTGACATGAAAAGCTCGACCATATTTATGAATTTCATCTTTTGAAACTAATTTATCTAAGTCGTTCATTTTTTCGATGTTTCGATCATAAAGTTTTTTCATCATTTTATGGAAAACTAAAGCGGTTCCTTCGGCATCGTAATCTCCTCGATGGTGTGCAGATTCATCCCATGGTACGTTGTATCTTTTTACCAAAGCGGACAAACTATGACGAGCAAAATTATTATCCATGGTTCTAGAAAGTTCTAAGGTATCGATGACTGGATTGGTAAATTCACCAAGGTCATATTTTTTTAGTGCCATTTCTAGAAAAGATACGTCAAATTTCGCATTGTGGGCAACCATTGGTAAATCTTGATACCAATCTTTAAAGCGTTTAATAGCATTTTCTTCGTTGTCTTTATCTTTTAACATTTCATCGGTAATATTTGTAACTTCTACAATTTTTTTAGGAAGTGGTCTTCCTGGATTGATTAATTCATCATAGCGTTCGATAATTTCTCCGTCTTTAATTTTAACGGCTCCAATTTCAATGATGGAATCTTTTCCACCTGCATTAAATCCGGTGGTTTCAAAGTCGAAAACAACATATGTGTTGTCTAAAAGTTTTGTATCGTTTGGTCTTAAAACGATGTTAACCGAATCATCGATCAAGGTAATTTCCGTTCCATAAATGGCTTTAAATGGACGGTCTTGTTTTTGTAACCCTTTGACTAAATTATAAACATGTGGAAAGGCTTGGCAACCATTATGATCGGTTATCGCAATCGCAGGATGTCCAAATTCATATGCTTTTTTAACGAGTACTTCTTCGTTTACGACTCCATCCATTTGACTCATCATGGTATGGGCATGAAGTTCTACTCTTTTTTCTTCTTCATCATCGGTTATTTTTTCTACTTCTTTTTTTATTTTATTGGCATCTCGAATTTGGAACGTAAGTTCTTTGCTGTATTGATCATCTTTTACGTTTCCTTTGAATACATACCAATTTCCTTTTTTAAGACCTTTGATAATCCATTTGTATTCTTCATCATCGTGAACAAAAACTTTGGCGTACATACTATCTTTAAAATCGGTTACTTTTAAAGTTAAAATACGAAGTCCTGTTTTGGTTTCTAAAACATCCACATCGGCAAAAATATAAGCTTCGATAACAACGTTATTCATAGGAGTTTGAATTTTTGAAATGGAAATTGGATCTTCTTCAATTTTTCTTCCCATGACGATGCTATCGTCTTCGGTACTAACAACAAGTGGTTCTTTTTTAAATGTTTTTTTCCATTCTTTTTTTTCTTCTAAAGCGATTTCTTTTTTTGGCATTTCTGATATTTTAGCTGCTTTTTCTTCTAATTCTTTTTTGATTTTTTCTTCAAAATCATGGGAAGCGTTTTCATTTACTTTTAAAGTGATGGAAAAAGGATATCCTACTTGATGAAAAAAAGATTCTAGTTTTAATAAAATGGTTTGCATTTTCATTTCTTCGGCTTTATTTAAAACTTCTATTTCTAAGGTGTTTTCTTTTTTGGTAAGTTTACGGTCGATAAAACTTTCAAAAACAAAAGAATTTTGGCTATACTGTTTTAAAAAGTCTTCATAGTATTCTTTGATTTTGTCTTCATCGATTTCTTTTACGGTAAGATTTAAAGAAATTTCATAGTTTGTATAAGCTTTTTGTAATCCTTCTTTTAATTTTTGATAAATGGATAATGGTAAATTTTTATTTAAACAAAGGCAGAATACATAATGGGTTCTTGCTTTGTTGGTAATAATTTTTTCTAATTTTCCATGAGAAAAATATTCTTCTGGAATTGGTTCTGGTAAATGATTTAATAGTATTTTTAATTTTTCTTCCATACGACCACCTTTTTTTATTTTATCAAAAAAATACTATAATTTATAGTATTTTTGGAAAATTTTACCTTCTATGATAGGAATAAATTTCGTTTTCATCTTCTCTTTTTTCTCTTTGATATCCGTTTTTTTGTGCTACTTTAATGCTTGCATAATTATAATGATGAATGGCTAGTTTTATTTTTTCATAATTTGGGTTTTGATCTAAAAAATGTTTGGTTGCTTCGTTTAATAAAATGGTTGCGTATTGTTTTTTTCGGTGTTCTGGATGGATTGCATATTCAAACACCATTTGTTTTCGCAAAGCTTCTTTGTTTACTTTTAAATAACCAATTAAGGTATCTTCATGGAAAACCATATAACTGATATGATTTTCGTCTTCCGATTCTTTTAAATATTGTAAAAAGCGGCGACTAATATACGCAATATCTTCACTTTCACTCATAACACGCCGAAAGGTATAATGTTCCAGATTATTTTCCTGAAAAGGTTCTACCGACAAAGTATCCATTTTTTCTTTCATTCTTTTTCTCCTCGAATTTTTATATTGATATCTCCATCAGAATCCATAGTAAAGACATATGCTTTTGGATTTTTTATAGAATTTGGAACCGAAAAAATACTGGTATGAAAGATTAAATAGAAAAAAGAGACAAAGAAAAGAGAAAAACTAATAAGATAAAATGCTCCTATATATTTTTGAGGGTTCCATGTTTCTTTTATTTTCATTGTTTTCACCTATCTTCTATAGATCTATTCTAACATAATTTACTCCAAGTTCATAGTAATTTTCTGCGTTTTCTTTTCTTTTTTGATAATGATAAAGAATGTTATAATCTTTTTTATTTTGAAGAAGAAATTGATTATGATATTTGTCTTTTAAAATACCTTGATCCTTTATATGATAATGGTTTGCTAAATTATATTTTAAGATCATGGATTCTAAATTTCCTTCGATGATAACTTCTAAATTGGGATGTTTTTGATGTCTTTGATGGTAAGCATCGATTAAGTGTTTTATTTGTTTTTGGTTTAATTCATAGGATAATGTGATTTTTAAAACGCCAAGGGAATGAAGAAGGGAAACGGTATAAGAATTGGTTACGTTAAAGGAAAAGTCGGTTTCTACCTTTTGATACGAATATAAAGATCCAAGTTCACTGATCAAAAGTTTTTGTTGATATGGTGGAAAGGTATTCATGATTCTTGGTAATCTTAATACTTTTCGCTCATCTTTTATATCATCAAACCAATCTTTTTCCACATAAATTTCTTTAAAGGTTGAATCAACTTCTCGTTTTTCTGTGGATAATCTTATCGTTTTTCCTTTTTCCTGTGGAAAATCGGGAACTTCTCTAGAATATTTCTTTTTTTCCACAGGTTTTCTTTCTAATCTTTGTTTATTTAATGCTTCAATACATTCTCTTTTTAATTGATTTAGTTGTTTTATTGGAAAGAAACTATGAAAGTCTATCGAAATGGTTAAAGATTCCCATTCATAAATCGTATCTTGAATTTTTTCTAATTTTTCGCGAACAATTTCTTTGGTTACTGGATAATTGGTTGCTTCTTCTACTTTTCCGATCTGTTTATAGATGGTGTGAATTCCATCGGTAATTTCTAAACAGAAAGGTTCCTTTTTTTTCGCAACAAAGGTTCCTTTGATGTTTATTTTTCTTTGTTTTTTCATTTCTTCCTTAATGTTTGTCATTTGTATGGAATCGGTGGTTTTGTAAACCAAAAAATCTTTCCCGGTAATGTTAGGAGATACCACTGTGATTTTTTCCTGTGGA
>CALVWH010000019.1 GCA_944364705.1 uncultured Bacilli bacterium
GTAGAAAATAGTCCGATTGATGACAACTTTATGGATAAATTGGCTTTTCAGTGTGCCAACGTTATGGGGAAATCCTTTAACATGGCAGAGCCATTTTTGGATGCCGAAGGTGCAGAACTTCGTCTAAACTTCGTCCATAATTCGATTGCGAAAAACGGAATCGCTTGTGTTATTCGTAAAACACCAGCAAAAATTCGATTAGAAAAACAAAAATTATTGGATGATAAATATGTAGAACTAGATATTCACGATCTTTTAATTCAATGTGTCTTAGGCCATTGTAATATCATTGTTAGTGGAGAGACCGGAAGTGGTAAAACCGAATTTGTTAAATATTTAGCTGCTCACACCAAAGAAGATGAAAAAATCATAACCATTGAAGATACATTGGAACTTCATTTGGATCGTATTTTTCCGCATCGTGATATTGTTGCAATGAAGACAAATAACATAGCATCTTATACCGATGTGCTTGTTACTTGTATGCGTCAAAACCCAAAATGGATTTTATTATCCGAAGTACGTAGTGCAGAAGCTGTTTTAGCTGTTCGAAACTCGATTTCTTCTGGGCACTATATTTTATCAACCATCCATGCGGATAAAGCATCTTCTATTCCTAACCGTATGTATAGTTTGCTAGAAACCAATCAAGACATTGATCAGTTTTTAAAATCTATTTATCGGTATGTTCAAATTGGTGTTTATATTCGTGGTTATTTTGATAAAAAAATAAAAAGATTTCATCGTGAAATCGCTGAAGTAACGGAATTTTATGTTACCGAAGATAATAAAGCAGAATATAATGTTATTTATCGAAAAACAACTTCTGGTCATGTATACCATAAAAATCCATCAAAATATTTAATTGATTATTTAGATGGACAAGGAGTTATTTTACCAGACCGATTAAAATATTTAAGTGGTTCTAAAGATGATGTTATAGAAGAAAATAGCGAGCAAGAAACAATGTCGGTAGAATCAAGTTCAGAAAATGTGAGTTCAGAACCAACAAAAATGGATGTGGTAGAAGAAATCAAAACTCCATCGAATGCATTTCCTCAAGTAGAGACTACTGATTCAAAAAATGTTTCTGAAATGCCAACCGATTCGATCATTCAGTCAATACCAAAAGAAAATACACAACCGGTAATGAATTTTGAAGATAAACCAAGCTTTAAGGAGCCACAGGGAATACCTACTCCTTTAGAAAAAATGCCAGAAATTCCTGTGGGAACACCAACAGAAAATCCAATAAGCCAAAATACGGTGATAGAACCAAAGATAAACTCACAAAATATTATTCAAGAAAATAAAATCAATTCAAATTCACAAATGCCAAATCAATCTTTAGAAAAAGTGGAAATTCCAAATAGGAAAGTAGAAACTTTTCCGAATACTTCCCCTGTAACACAACAAATACCAATAAATTCTATGAATAATGGCACGAGTGTTCAAAATGTGGCTCCTACTTCGAATCCAAATCCTGTTCAAATAAATCAAACGTTAATAAACAATAATCCTTTTGGACAAGGACCATTATTTGCGAATGATTTTGAAAAAAAAGAGCCAAGTTCACAAGCAAATACATTTGCATTTCAAACGGTAAATCCTGTGAATATGGAAGTTGATAACATTACAACTTCTCAGGTAGAATAGAAAAGGAGGAAAACGATGTATTTTATTATATTAATTTTAGTTCTTTTTATTGTTGTTTTTGTTATTTCTTACCGAAAAAGTAATGGAGAAAATGTTTATAAATATATGTCAAAAAATGCTTCCATTATTTATGAAAAATATGCTCCATATTCCTTTAAGGAAGTAAGACAGAAAGTTAAAGACTTAGGACAAGAATATACGAAGAAACAATATACACTTCAAGTTGCGGTATTTTCTATTTCCTCTTTTCTAGTAACTTATTTATATTTTTATGATATTATTGTGTCTCTAATTTATGCTTTGCTATCTATTTTAGTAATACCGTATTTGACATATTTAAGATGTAATCGATTATATAGTGAATTTATTTTTGAACAAATTCAAGTATATACAACTAATACGATTATGGAATTTCAGACAACACAATCTTTTGTTAAAGCTATTGAAGGTGTTTATGATTCTGGAGTATTAGAAGATCCGGTAAAAACAGATGTCAAAGTTATGATTGATTTAGCATATGCAAATGGTACCATCGAAGAATCTTTAAAATATATGAATGAAAAGTATGATTATTATATTGTAAAAAATATGCATCAACTTTTCTTACAAATTACGAATGAAGGTTCAAAAGATGCTGGGAAATCATTAGAAAATATGTCATTAGACATCGATATGCTTGTTGAAAATGTATATCGAGATCGTATCGATCGTGCAAACTTCCATAAAAAATTCTTAAAATTTGGAATTATGTTATATTTAATGGTAATGCTCGTTCAATTCTTATTAGGAGTTGAATCTTATGTCGCAATGTTAGATAGACCAGAAATACAATTGATTTTGCACGGAATTTTAATTTTAAATACCTTTTTCATTCTAAAAGGTGAGAAATATTATAATGAGAATGTGGGGGCTGAATAATGGGATTAGGAATTATTTTTGTATTAATTTTAATTATTGTCTTTGGTATTCTTATTTATAATAAGCAAATTGATGATAAAAAATTCTTTCGCGACATGCAACCATATTTTTCATTCTTAAAAGAAGATGATTATGAATTTTTAGTTCATTTAAAATATGGAAAAGATGTTGATACAACTGCTTTATTTAATAAACGAGTAGCAACCGCTGGATTTGGGTTTCTTGTCTTATTAGCCGTTGTTATGATTACCAATGGGAAACCATTATATTATGCCTTTTGTTTTCTTATTGCTTTTGTATTATTTAAGTCTCCATATACACAATTAAAAACATATTATCGAAGAAACTTAAGTAAAATCAACCAAATGCTTCCATATTACTTAAAAAGTTTGGAAATTCTTGTACAACATTATACGGTTCCGGTTGCATTAAGAAGAAGTATTGCAACGGCACCACCAATTTTTAAAGATGGTTTAGAGAGAATGACTGAACGAATTGAAGAAGGAGATTCTTCTGTTGATCCATATATGGATTTTGCCAAAGAATATCCTGTTCGAGATTCTATGCGTATGATGCGTTTATTATACCGTCTTGGTCTTGGATCTCAAGAAAACAAACAAGAACAATTAATGCTTTTCTCAAGAACCGTATCCAGTTTACAAAACAAAGCTAGGGAACAAAAATATAAAGAAAGACTAGAAAATATGGAAAGTCAAACCATGGTTATGCTTTGTGGAACTGGTGCAGGTATTTTACTTTTGTTACTTCTTTCAATGATGCAAATGATTGGGGTGTAAATTATGAAAGAGAGTGTGGGTTTTACTTTTCTATTTAATTTCTTCGCTACTTTTTTAATTATCCTGTTTTTTGCTTTAATTTCTATTATGAATTACATGAAAGCATATAAAGTAAATTCACAAATAACTGCAACAATAGAAAAATATGAAGGATATAACTCTGCGGCAAGAGATGAAATCGTATCAACGTTAAATTCTTTAGGATATCGCAAATCCAATCCGTCTGGTTGTAAGGATCGTGAAGGTATGACTGCGTTAGTAAATACAGAATTAGGAATTAATAATTATGATGTTTGTATTTATCGTCCAAAAAATAAAGTGAAAGCTGGAGATAATATAAAATTTGGCGTTACAACCTATATTTATTTTGATATTCCAATTATTAATAGCTTAGTAAAAATACCAGTATATACAACAACTGATTCTATTTATGTGTTTGAGGAGGCTGACTAATGAGAGAAGCGACCGGGAATGCCTTATTAATTAATATTATCGTTGTCTTTGTAATTGTATTTATTGGGTTACTTGCTGGATCTATTAACTATAGTAAAGCTTATAAAGTGAAAGCTCGAATTGTTAATATAATTGAAGATCATAGTGGATACAATGAAGCTGCAATTGATGAAATCAATAAATATTTGCTAGATGTTGGATATATTGTTCGTTCTTCCAATACAACGGGTTGTAGTTGTCCAGCGGATGACGTTAATGGTTGTGAAGTCATGACAGACAATATTCAAAAAACAAATGGATACCGTTATTGTGTATATCGTTTCAATGATGGAAAAATTGGAACGGACAATACTCCAAGAGGTGGCTACTATTACCGAGTAGTTGCTTATATGTATTTCGATATTCCTATCATTAATGAAATTTTAAATATTCCTGTTTATGGAGAAACCAGAAGTTTTCGATAAAACTCTGGTTTTTTTTGTAATAAGAAACTTATAGAATGAAGAAAGCAATATAAAGTTTATTTTGAATTTTTGTTGCATATAATAAACTGGTTAAGATTAAAATTTTAAAAGTCAAGAGATTTTTATCAAAAACTTGACAAGAAATGTAGAAAATTGTAAACTAGATATAAGAAAGATGGGATTGTATGTATTGTGAAGAATGTGGTGCTAAGTGCAAAAAAGATGAACTTTTTTGTGCAGAGTGTGGGGCTCCTTTACAAAAAGAAGAGCCACCAAAAAAAGAAAAGAAAACTGAAAAGAAGCCAATGAGTAAAGGAAAAAAACGAGCTTGTATTCTTATCGCTTTTGTAGTTGCAGCCTTAGTGATCGCTTATTGTATTTTAAATAATCAGTTGTCTCCAAAAACGATTGCGAAAAATTTTGTAGATGCGATTGCTTCAGGCGATAGTGATAAATTATATAACTATTTAGACCTTGGAGACGATCAAACTTTTACAAGCAAGAAAATTTTTGCAGAGCTTATGGATGGCGAAGACCAAGAAGTTGATATTGAAAACTATAAAGTTACAAACGTAACTTATGGAGATGGAAATCTTAGTGCTAGTGTTACGATTGCTTATACATCAAAAGGAAGTAGTTCAGAAAAAACAACGACCATTCCTTTAATAAAATCAAAAAACAAAAAATGGCTTGTTTTTGATGAATGGAAAATTAATTTTTCCGGAACAAATTCTATGGTTGTAAAAGATTTTAAACTTTATGTTCCAAAAGATTCAAAAGTTACGTATGCAGATATTTCTGTGGATCCAAAATATAAAGATGCAAAAAGTTCAACGGATGAAAAAGATTGTTATGTATTACCTCAAGTATTTCCAGCAGAAACCGAAATTAAAATCGCATTAAAAGATGGCTTGACTTTAGAAGATACGGTAACACCAAGTTCTTACCGTACAAGTTATACTGCAAATATATCTTTAGATATGATTCGTGATGAAGATCAAACGAAAATAAAAGATACGATAAAAGGAAATCTTACCACGATTTATAATGGAGTTCTTCAAAATAAAGCTTTTCAAGATATTAAAGGAGATTTGAAAATTTCTTCTGAAAAAGAAAAGGATATTCAAAGTGAATATGAAAGCTTAGTAGAAGATTTAAAAGAATCTTCAAATACTTTAACTGCAATATCATTTACAAACGTAACCTTATCTAGAGTAGAATTTGATGATAATGGAGAACTTGAATTTCGTGCAAAAGTAGAATATAAATATAGTATCAAATATAGCTATAGTGGAAGTGAAAGAACCAAAGACTCTTCAGATAGTAGTTATGTAAATTTAGCGTATCATCTTCAAGATGGAAATTACCAACTTGTGGATATAGATAATCTAGTAGATTACTTCTCTAGATATTAAAAGAAAAGGAGTGTAGAAAGATGGCAAAATTTTGTACCCATTGTGGGAAACCGCTAAAAGATGGAAAACCTTGTGATTGTCAAAAAGGAAAAGAAGAAAAAAAAGAATTAGAAACAACACCAAGTGCTACTGCAAAAAATTATTTTGATTTGTTTGTAGAAATTTCAAAAGGAATCTTCACAAAACCAGCAGAAACCGTAAAAAAATATGCAACAAAAGATAATTTTGTATTCGCATGTATCGCAATTTTATTAAATTCAATTGTTACAGGAATTTTTGTTTATTTCTTAGCAACCGAAGGAGCAACTATGATTACTTCTGCGATGGGATATGGAAGTTTATTATCATCCAAAGTAGAAGTATCTTTCATGAAAGTACTTTTACAAATTACGGTATTTATGTTAGTTGCTTTCCTAACCTCTGCTGTAATGATTTATGTTATGGCTGGATCTTTATTTAAAGCAAAAGCTGATATGAAAAAAATAATTTCTTTAATTGGAACTTGTTCAATCTTTACCTTAATTACAACCGTTGTAGCAATCATTGGAATTTTCCTTTCTATCAAATTTGCGTTACTTGTTATTGTAATTGCTGGTATTTTCTATTTAGCTCATTTATATCAAGGAATTACCGATATTCAAGGACTTAGCAAAGACCGTTATGCATATACCTTCGTTACTGCGATTGTTGTTGCTTCTTTTGTAGTTCTTTACATTTTACCTAAAATTTTATTTTAGATGACGAAAGTCATCTTTTTTTGATGAAAATAATATGTAAATACATAAACATGAATAATCGATCAAAAACATTACCTTCTATTTAAGAAAAATAAAAATGATACAATTTGTTCTTAAAGAATAATGAATACCTTATTTTTGCATATATTACATTAAGGTGATATTTATGATCAAATATAAAATCTTTGTTTTATTCCTTTTTACAATCTCCCTATTTTCCATTAACTTTGTAAGTGCAGAAAAACAAAAAGAATGGGAATTATTAGGAAAAATCATCTATTTAGATCCAGGACATGGAGGAAGCGATCCTGGTGCTATGTACAAAAATATCAAAGAAAAAGACATTAATTTAATTTTGTGTCAAAAGTTATCTGAAAAATTAGAAAAAAAAGGTGCCATCGTATATATGACACGATATGGAGATTATGACTTATCCGAAAATTATACCATCAATCATAAAAGAAGCGATTTATCGAAACGCGTACATATGATAAACGAATCAGAAGCAGACCTTTACCTATCCATTCATTTAAATGCCGAAAATTCAAGCAGTTGGAAAGGAATCCAAGTATACTATGACGATGTAAAAAAAGAAAATAAAACAATCGCTGACTTATTTTATAAAAACTTTAAAAAAGAATTATCCAACGTTCGTGAAAATAAACGAATCAATAATTTATATTTATTAAGAAGAATTCAAAAACCAGGAGTACTTATTGAAGTTGGATTCTTATCCAACCCTAATGACCGCTATTTATTAAGACAAGAAGAATATCAAGAAAAAATAACGAACCTATTTGCCAAAGTAATTACAAATTACTTTTTACCATAAATTTACACAAAAATTCCATATTTTTTGATAGTGTTTGTGATATAATGGTATGTAGGTGGAGTTATGAGAAATGATAAATTATTTAAAACTTTGGAAGAACAAATTGATATTTTAAGAGCCAAAGGTTTAACAATTGATAATTATGAAGAAACAAAAGAAATTTTATTAAGAGAAAACTATTTCTTTTTAAGTGGATATCGTCATTTATTTATGAGATCAAGCAAAGATCGACGATTTATTGAAGGAACCACGTTTAGAGAGTTATATGCAATGTTTTCTTTTGATCGTCATTTAAGAAACATATTTTTTAAATATATTTTAATTGTCGAAAATAATATGAAATCGATTATTAGCTATCAACTTTCTAAAAAATATGGATATAAAGAGAAAAATTATTTAAATCCCAAAAACTTTACACAAGATTCTTTAAAATCAAGACAATTACACGATATATTAAATAAAATGAAACGACAGATTCGCGTAAATGTAAAAGATCATGCAGCGACGATGCACTATGCCACAAATTATGGATATATTCCCATGTGGATCTTAGTAAAAGTTCTTTCTTTTGGAATTATTTCTGAATTATATGCAATATTAAAAGAAGTTGATCAAGTAGAAATATCAAATTATTATCATGTTCGTGCACAAGAATTAGAAATTTATTTATCAATTTTATCAAATTTTCGAAATTTGTGTGCCCATGAAGATATTTTATACGATCATAGAACCCAAAAAGTTATTTATGATACCAGATTTCATCAACGTTTAAATATTGAAAAAACTGATGATGAATATATTTATGGAAAAAATGACTTATTTGCAGTCATCATCATATTAAAACAAATGTTAACGGAAGAAGAATTTCATATGATGATGAAGGAAATTTGTTATGAACTTGAAATATTAACAGGAAAAGTTCATACAATATCCAAAAAAACAATTTTAAATAGCATTGGATTTCCAGAAAACTTTATGGAAATTATGGATATGGAATAGGTGATAAAATGGAAAAAAAGAATATTAATTTATACATTATAACCGCTATTGCTTGCCTTTTTATCGGAATTAGTGGAACGATCGCTGTTTATCGTTATTTACCAGAAATTTCAAATAATACAACTACAGAAAAAACAAATAAAACCGTTAGCGTAACGGAAGAAAACTCTTTAAAAGAAGCAATCGATAAAGTCTATAACGCTGTTGTTTTAGTGCAATCATATCGTGGAGAAACACTAGTATCAACAGGAACTGGATTTATTTAT
This sequence comes from uncultured Bacilli bacterium, assembly GCA_944364705.1. Classification (GTDB taxonomy): domain Bacteria; phylum Bacillota_I; class Bacilli_A; order RF39; family UBA660; genus RUG12867. The sequence goes on from CALVWH010000019.1 coordinate 8,538, forward strand.
AAAAAAGATAATCAGTCTGGTTATGTTATGACGAATCACCATGTAATTGAAAGTGCGACTACAGTAAAAGTAAAAGACATTAATGGAAATCAAATTGATGCCAAAGTGTTGGGTGGTGATGAATATTCTGATATTGCAGTACTTTCTATTGATGCCAAAGCAGTATTAAAAGTTGCTGAAATTGGCGATAGTGAAGCTGTAGAACTTGGGGATACGATTTTTACGGTAGGATCTCCACTTGGAGAAGAATATATGGGAACGGTTACCAAAGGAATTCTTTCTGGAAAAAATCGTAGTGTTGATACTGGTGACTATGTTATGGATGTACTACAAACAGATGCGGCTATGAATCCAGGAAATAGTGGAGGACCTCTAGTTAATATTGATGGACAAGTAATTGGAGTTAACTCTTTAAAACTTGTAGAAGATGAAATTGAAGGTATGGGATTTGCGATTCCAATCGAAGTAGCAATGTCAGCAGCAGAACAACTAGAAAAAGGAGAAAAAATTGCAAGACCAATGGTCGGTGTTCAATTATCAGAACTTAATAATTTATATGCTTTATATCGTAGTGGAATTCAAATTGATAATTCTGTAAAAAGTGGAATTGTTGTTGTTGGTGTTGATAGTGGAACTCCAGCAGCAGATGCCGGATTACAAAAAGGTGATGTTATTGTTGAATTTGGTGGAAAAGAAATCACATCAATTTCAACTTTCCGTTATCAACTATACAAATACAACGTTGGAGATAAAGCAAAATTAAAAATAAATCGCAACGGAAAAGAACAAGAATTAGAAATTTATTTAAATAAAGAATCTTAAGTCAGATTCTTTTTTTGACAAAAATGATCATAGGATAAATTCAGAAAACCATCTGACTATGAATTTACATCTGAAATGATCCATGATATAATAAAGTATAAAAGAATAGAGGGAAAAGAATGATAGAAAAAGAACCAATTGGAGAAGAATATTTAAAAAAAATGAATGAATATTTTATGGCTGCCAATTATTTATCTTTAGGACAACTTTATTTACTTTCAAATCCACTTTTGCGTAGACCATTAAAAAGAAGTGATATTAAAAAGAAAATTGTAGGTCATTGGGGAACCGTACCTGGACAAAACTTCATCTATGTTCACTTAAATCGTATCATCAAACAATACGATTTAAATATGATTTATATATCTGGACCAGGACATGGTGGAAACTTTATGGTTGCTAATACATATCTAGAAGGAAGTTATAGTGAAAAATATCCATCCATTAGTCAAGATGAAAGAGGAATGCAAAAATTATTTAAACATTTTTCTTTTCCAGGAGGAATTTCTAGCCATGTAGCGCCAGAAATCCCTGGTTCGATTCATGAAGGTGGAGAACTTGGATATTCTTTAGCTCATGCTTATGGAGCTGTATTTGATAATCCAGATTTAATTGCAGCCTGTGTTGTTGGAGACGGAGAAGCAGAAACCGGGCCTCTTGCAACCTCTTGGCATTCCAATAAATTTTTGAACCCTAAAACCGATGGTGCAGTATTACCAATTTTACATTTAAATGGATATAAAATAAGCAATCCAACCGTTTTTGCTAGAATATCCGATCAAGAGTTAGCATCTTTTTTCCGTGGATGTGGATACAAACCATATATGGTATCTGGAAGCGATCCAATGAAAATGCATAAATTGATGGCCGAAACGATGGACTCTGCCATCGAAGATATTTTACAAATACAAAAAGACGCTAGAGAAAATGGTAATACCAAAAGACCTGTATGGCCAATGATTATTTTAAAAACACCAAAAGGATGGACGGGACCAAAATACGTAGAAGAAAAAATGATTGAAGGAAGTTTCCGAGCACATCAAGTACCATTAACGATGGAAAAAGACGAACACATTCCATTATTGGAAAAATGGCTTTTAAGCTATCATCCACATGAATTATTTGATGAAAATGGTACTTTAAGAAAAGATTTGCAAGAATTGGCTCCGAAAGGAAATCGACGCATGGGATCTAATCCTCATACCAATGGTGGATTATTATTGAAAAATCTAATCTTACCAGATTTTCGAAAATATGCGGTATCTTTTGAAAAGCCTGGAACGAAAAAAACACAAGATATGTTAGAACTTAGTGGATTTATTCGAGATATTATTAAAGCAAATCCTCATAACTTCCGTGTATTTGGACCAGATGAAACCATGTCGAATCGTCTTTATAAACTTTTTGAAGTTACCAATCGAGATTGGCAAGCAGAAAAATATGATACGGATGAATATCTAGCAACCGACGGAAGGATTATGGACTCTTTCTTATCTGAGCATATGTGTGAGGGATGGCTAGAAGGCTATCTATTAACTGGAAGACATGGATTTTTTGCTAGTTATGAAGCATTTATTCGAATTATTGATTCCATGGCAAGTCAACATGCAAAATGGCTTAAAGTATGTAACCAAATTCCATGGAGAAGTAAAATTTCTTCATTAAATTTTATCCTAACTTCTAATGTATGGCAGCAAGACCATAATGGATTTACTCATCAAGATCCAGGATTCTTAGATCATATTGCAAATAAAAAAGCAGATGTTGTCAGAATTTATTTGCCACCAGATGCGAATTGTTTATTATCTTGTTTTGATCATTGCATTCGGAGTCGAAATTATGTAAATGTTATTGTAGCATCAAAACATCCTAGCTATCAATGGTTAACCATGAAAGAAGCAATAAAACACTGTACCAAAGGAATCGGTATTTGGAAGTGGGCAAGCAATGACATGAATTCTGATCCAGATGTTATTATGGCTTGTTGTGGAGATACCCCAACATTAGAATCTTTAGCAGCCGTATCCATTTTAAGAAAATATTTACCAGATTTAAAAATCCGATTTATTAATGTTGTCGATTTAATGAAATTAGAATCACCTGAGAAACATCCTCATGCCTTAAAAGATTGCGAATACGATTTACTCTTTACCTTAGATAAACCAATTATTTTTGCTTATCATGGATATCCTACGTTAATTCATGAATTAACCTATTTAAGACACAATCATAATATTTTTGTTCACGGATATTTAGAAGAAGGAACCATTACAACTCCTTTCGATATGAGAGTACAAAATTGTATCGATCGGTTCCATTTAGTTATCGATGTCATTGATCATGTTCCTGGACTTGGAAGTAAAGGGGTATATTTAAGAGAACTTATGAAAAATAAATTAGTAGAACATCGCAATTATATAAGAGACTATGGAGAAGATTTAGAAGAAATTCGAAATTGGAAATGGGAAAAATAAAACCATTTCTTTTTTTCATCTTGAAAGTGCTAGGTTGCGATTAAAATATTCCAATGTTATAATAAATATGGAGGTTTATATGGATTATGTTTTATATTTTATGATCTATTCCTTTATTGGATGGTGTTTAGAAGTTGTTGTTGCATTATGGAAAAATAAACATTTTATTAACCGTGGATTTCTGATTGGACCATATTGTCCAATCTATGGTTTTAGCTGCATGTTTATGCTTCTATTTTTAGATAAATATCAACAAGATCCGATCACACTTTTCATCATGGCAATGGTCATTTGTGGAATGTTAGAATATATGACAAGTTATCTAATGGAAAAACTTTTCAATGCTCGATGGTGGGACTATAGTACCAAAAAATTTAATATTAATGGAAGAATTTGTTTAGAAACTTTGATTCCCTTTGGAATTTTAGGATGTTTATTTTTTTACATAATTCATCCTTTTGTTTCCAACGTTGTTTCTTTGATTCCCGACCAAATTGAACTTATTTTAACAACCATTTTATTAACTATTTTTGTAATTGACAACTGTGTAACGTTTAAAATTATGTTTAATTTAAAAAAGGAATTTAATCGTTGTAGAAAAGATTATACCGAAAAAATTAATCGGAAAGTAAAAGCAATTTTAGAAAAACGTTCTGGATGGTATCGAAGAGTGTTTCATGCGTTTCCAAACGTACGAATTATGTTAAAAAAGAAAAAATAATTTTTTTCTTTTTTTTCTTGACAAATGAATAGTTATTCAACTATAATTTAAATAGTTGAATAAATAATCAACTATTGTGTATATTATAATAGGAGGTTTTATGGCAAAAAATGAATTTATTTGCGACTGTAATGTCATTCATCAAGATTCTGTCGATAACGTATTAAAAAAGATGCCAACGAAAGATACCTTTTATCGTTTGGCAAACTTATTTAAATTAATTGGAGATTCTACAAGATGTAAAATTTTATTTTCTTTGGATCAAGATGAAATGTGTGTGTGTGATCTAGCGAATGTCTTGCATATGACAAAATCATCGATCTCTCATCAATTAGCAGTCTTAAGAAGAAGTGGAATTGTAAGATGTAGAAAAAGTGGCAAAGAAGTTTATTATACTTTGGATGATGACCATATTGTAAAACTTTTTGAGATTGGGCTAGAACATATCAACCATAAAGGATAGAAAGAGGAAATCATGAAAAAATATAAATTTAAAATTCGTGGATTGGATTGTGCCAATTGTGCAAATGAATTAGCAACCGTTTTACAAAAAATTGATGGAATCAAAGATTTAAGTATAAGTTATATGAGTGAGCGTTTATTTTTTTCTTGTTTAGAAGAAGATAAAGAAATAATTTTAGAAAAAATACAAAAACGAATAAAAAAAGAAGAACCAGGTGTAACAATTAAGGAGGTTTCAAATGGATAGAACAATGAAAATTCAGATCGTGAGAATTTGTACTTCCTTTATTCTTTTTCTCTTTTCCTTTTTTCTAGGAGAATCTTCTATTTCCTTTCTACTTTTTTTCCTTTCCTATTTATTGATAGGGTATGATATTCTTTGGAAAGCCATTCGAAATTTATTTCGCGGAAAGTTATTTGACGAAAATTTTCTTATTTCAATTGCTACGATTGGTGCTTTTTTCATTGGGGAATTTCCAGAAGGTGTGGCAGTTATGCTTTTCTATCAAGTAGGAGAATTCTTTCAAGATTATGCGGTAGATAAATCTAGAAAATCGATCGTTCGTCTTATGGATATTCGCCCGGATTATGCCAATAAATATCAAAATGGAAAAGTTTTAAAGGTAGATCCAGAGGAAATTAAAATTGGGGAATTTATTTTAATTAAACCGGGAGAAAAAATACCGTTAGATGGGAAAGTAATCGAAGGGGATTCGACGTTAAATACAGTCGCAATTACTGGAGAATCGATACCAAAAAAGGTAAAAGCTGGAGATCTTGTTTATAGTGGATGCGTAAATAATGATAAACTTTTAAAAGTTGAAGTAACAAAAAAATTCGAAGAATCAACCGTAAGTAAAATTTTGGATTTAGTAGAAAACGCAAGTAGCCGAAAATCAAAATCAGAAAATTTTATTCATAAATTTGCCAAATATTATACACCTATTGTCGTTTTGGTTGCATGTTTTCTAGCTATTATTCCACCTCTCGTACTATCGGATACAACGTTTCATACCTGGATTTATCGAGCACTTTCTTTTTTAGTTGTTTCTTGTCCGTGTGCGTTAGTAATTTCTATTCCTTTATCTTTTTTTGGAGGAATTGGTGCTGCTTCGAAGATGGGAGTTTTAATCAAAGGGAGTAATTATTTAGAAGCTTTAGCAAATACGGAAATTGTTGTTTGTGATAAAACAGGAACGTTAACAGAAGGGGTATTTTCGGTACAAGAAGTATATCCGGTTGGATTTTCGGAGGAAGAAGTATTGCAATATGCTTCTTATGCAGAAATTTATTCGAATCATCCAATTTCTATTTCCATAAAACAGGCATATGGAAAAGAGATTGAGGAATCCTTGGTTAAGCAAGTAAAAGAAATTTCTGGAAAAGGAGTATTTGCTATCATCGATCAGAAAGAAATTTTGGTTGGAAATGAAAAATTAATGAAAGAAGGCCATATTTCTTATGAAAAAAATTCTTCCATTGGAACGATTGTTTATGTAGCCATTGATCATAAATTTGCTGGATCTATTGTAATTTCAGATAAAATAAAAGATGATTCTTATTCTTTAATTTCTTCCCTTAAAAAAAATCAGGTACAAAAAGTTGTTATGTTAACAGGTGACTTAGAAGAAATTAGTAAACAAGTTGCAGATCAATTAAAGATCGATGAATATCATGCAGAACTTTTACCACAGGAGAAAGTTACTTATGTGGAAAATTTAAAAAAAGAGAAATCTGAACAAGGAAAGCTTGTATTTTTAGGAGATGGAATTAACGATGCTCCGGTGCTTGCTTTATCCGATATTGGGATTGCTATGGGAGGACTTGGAAGTGATGCGGCGATTGAAGCTGCTGATGTTGTCATTATGACCGATGAGCCATCAAAAGTAGCACGGATCATCAAATTATCGAAAAAAACAATGCGTATTGTAAAAGAGAACATTGTGTTTGCGATTGCTGTAAAAATTGGAGTATTAATTCTTAGTGCTTTTGGACTTACTAACATGTGGGTAGCGGTTTTTGCCGATGTTGGAGTTTCCATTCTTGCCGTTTTTAACGCACTTCGTATTTTAAAAAGTAGGGATCTTGAATGAAAAAAATTGTATTGAAAATTGGAGGAATGACCTGTAGTGCTTGTTCTTCTGGATTAGAAAAATATTTAAAAAAGCAAAAAAATATTGAAGATGCAGAAGTAAATTTGGTATTATCTACTGCTACGATTACGTATGAAAATCTTTCTAAAAAACAATTAGCATCTTTTATTGAGCAATCAGGGTTTGAATGTTTAGGAGAATTTAAGGATATCGGAGAAGAGCAAATACAAAAACAGGAAAAAAAGCATTTGATCTTTTTTGGAATTTTTCTTATCTTTCTTATGTATATTTCCATGGGACATATGCTTCATCTTCCGATGGTTCCTTTTTTAAACACTGACCATCCGAAAATTTTATCTACTTTTTTATTGCTTGCTACTGCTGTCTTTTTATTTTATGGACGAGATATTATAAAAAATGGAATACGAAATCTTTTTCACCGTATACCAAATATGGATACGTTAGTTACTTTTAGTGTTTTGTTTAGTTTTTTCTATAGTTTTTATCATTATTTACAAATTTTATCTGGAAATTTTTCATTTCTTCATAGCCTTTATTTTGAATCTACTTGTATGGTTATTTACTTTATCAAACTTGGGAGAACGATTGAATTTGTCAGTAAAGAAAAAACAAAAAGTGCGATGAAATCTTTGGTGCAAATTACTCCTAAAAATGCGATTCGAAAAAGAAATGGACAAGAAGAAATTGTTACACTTGATGAAATTTCAAAAGGAGATCTGCTGATGATCAAACCAGGAGACAAAATTGCTGTTGACGGAACGGTTATTTCTGGAAAAACTTACCTTGATGAAAGTTTTATTACTGGAGAAAGTGCACCAGTATTAAAAGAAAAAGGATCTAAAGTCTTGGCTGGTTCTTTAAATTATGATGGGTATCTGGAATATCAAGCAGAGAAAATTGGGAAAGATTCTACCATTTCAGAAATTATTAAGTTGGTGATCGAAGCAACAAATAAGAAAAGTAAAATTCAGAAACTAGCAGATAAAATTAGTGGTCTTTTTGTTCCAACCATTCTTGTGCTTGCGGTTTTAACCTTTTTGATTCAATGGGGATTTGGCGTACCTTTTTCTAAAGCATTTCTTCATTTTATAACGATTTTAGTGGTTGCTTGCCCATGTGCTTTAGGACTTGCGGTTCCTTTAGTCGTTGTTGTTATGAATGGAGTTTGTATGAAAAAAGGTTTACTTGTGAAAGATAGTGTTTCTTTTGAAAAGGCAAGAAAAATTGACACGATTGTTTTTGATAAAACAGGGACCCTAACTTATGGGAAGCTTCATATTTATAAAATTTTTAATTTTTCTTCTTACTGTGAAAAAGAACTTTTAAATATCGTTGCGAATATAGAGGAAAAATCTTCTCATCCGATTCGTACTGCTTTTCAAAAAGAAAAAACTTTAAAGGTTGTGGATTTTCGTTCTTTGGATGGAATGGGGGTTTCTGCGAAAATAAAAGATCATACCTATTTTTTAGGAAACGAAAAACTACTCTCAAAATTAAACATAAAAAATATGAAAAAAGAAGAAGCAAGTTTTTTAGAAGATTCTGGTTGTACGATGATTTATGTTGTAGAAAATGATCAAATCATTGGTTTGATTGGTGTTCGAGATACTGCTAGAAAAGAAATAAAAGCGGTGATAAAGCAACTACAAGATCAAAAAATAGAAGTTGTTATGTTAACTGGAGATCAAGAGAAAGCAGCGAATCTTGTGGCTAAGGAATTAGGGATTCAAGCGGTGATTGCGAACGTTGTTCCAAAAGAAAAAGAAGCCTATATTAAAGATTTAATATCGAATGGGAAACAAGTTATGATGGTTGGAGATGGAATTAATGATGCACCGTCGTTAACGTCTGCAACGATTGGCGTTAGTATTCATGAAGGAACCGATATAGCAATGGATGCTGCAGATGTTGTTTTAATGAATAATCGTTTTGAAAATCTCTTTGACTTTTTTCAAATTAGTCATCGATTTTATAAAGCAATTTGTGAGAATTTATTTTGGGCTTTTTTTTATAATTTTTGTATGATCCCCATTGCGATGGGCTTATTTGAACAATTCGGCATTTCTATGACACCAATGATTGGAAGTGTCGCCATGACGTTTAGTAGTTTGACGGTTGTGTTTAATTCTTTAAGATTTGGGCGTATGAAAGTTTAGAAAACGAAAGTTTTCTTTTTTTTGTTTTAAAGTTATATTTTGAATGTACCAAGTAAAAATGTAAGAAAAATTTATAAAATCATTATACATTAGAAAGAAGTTTTATATGTGAAATCAAAGAAAAAAATACCATAAGGTAAGAAAATTATAAAATTTCTTTTGATATTTTGGTTAAGGTTCATTTACAAAAGAAAAGTTTTTGATATAATAGAATTATTAGGAGTATTGATAAAATAAAGGAGTGTATTTTGTATGTTTTGTGGTAAAAAAACAAAAAAAATTGGAGGAATTTTTTTGATAATGTTCCTGTTTTTTATGTGCCAAAAAAATGTTTTCGCAAGTAGTGGAAGACTTAGGAAAGACTCAATCACAACTTGTAACGGAGTTACTTATGGACAACATAGCAGTGATAATCATTGGCATGTGGCTAGTAAAGGAGAAGAAGGATATTATGCTACTGGGAGCCCAATTTATTCTAATCCGTGTTCTTCTGTGAATGAAAGTTATTCAAACAATTCTTCTTCGACGAATCAAAGTTATTCAAACAATTCATCTTCAACAAATCAAAACTACTCAAATAATCAAGATTTATCGAAAGTTGATTCCTCTATAGAAGAGCCCGTAAAAAGTAAAGATACTAATATAAAAAAAGTAATCCTTGATGAAACGGAATTTCAAAAAATTGATTCTGTAGAATATTCTACTGTGAAATCATCCGTAACGGTAAAAGTAGAAACGAATGATGAAAAAGCAAATTATGAAGTAGAAAATAATGATAATCTTTCCATTGGAGAAAATCATGTTTTGGTTATCGTTACAGCAGAAGATGGAACAGAGAAAACATATGACATAAAAGTTATAAGAGAAAAAATGTTGAGCTCGAATACCAATATTACACTTACTATTGATGAGGAACCAATTCAATTCAAATCGGATAAAGCAGAAATTTCGGTTTCTTCTCTTACAAATAAAATATCCATTGATTGTAAGTTACAAGATCCAAATGCAAATGTTGAAATGAGTGAAATTAATCCATTAAAAACAGGAGAGAATCTTTTAAAAATTATGGTAACTGCAGAAGATGGAACAAAAAGAGAATATCAAGTAGAAGTTTATAAAAATTCAGTATGGATAGATCTTATTTCTATCGGCGTTTTGATTGGGACTGTTTATGTGATGTATGTCTTTTTTAAAAAACTAATAAAAAAAATAAAAAGAAATAAATATGTTCGTTAGAATATATTTTTTTAATAAATAAAAATATAAAGGTTTTAAAAAAAGTTAGAAATTTAATATAATAAAAAAGTATGAATTAATCTTCATTTAAGAAAAATATGGTATCTTATAGGTGGTGATATCGATGCGCATTTTAATTGTGGAAGATGAATTTACTTTAGCCGATGTTATAAAATCCAGGTTAGAAAAAGAACATTATATTGTTGATATTGTGACCGATGGAGAAGAAGGCCTTTATAATGCAAGGTCAAATATTTATGATTTAATTATTTTAGATGTGATGCTTCCTAGAAAAGATGGATTTGAAATTTTAAAAGAATTCGTGGAGAAGAAATTAATAGTAAAGTTCTTATGTTAACAGCAAAATCGATGTTAGAAGATAAACTAAACGGTTTTGAAAAAGGTGCAAATGATTATTTAACCAAACCATTTCATATGGATGAATTAGTTGCAAGAGTCAATGCGCAATTAAAAAATCCCGTATATCTTCGTAAAAAAGATTATATTGTATACGGAGACTTAAGTTTAAATCTAACGTCTTCTAAGTTAACTTGTATGAAAAATAAACATTGTGTAGAACTGGTTTGTAAAGAATTTCAATTGTTGGAATATTTGATGAACAATTCAGGACAAATTCTCTCGAAAGAACAAATCTATGATAAAATTTGGGGGATTGATACAGAAGTAGAATCCAACAATTTAGAAGTATATGTATCGTTTGTTCGAAAAAAATTAAAAGCAATTGGTTCCAATGTTTCTATTAAATCCTCTAGAGGATTAGGATATAAGATGGAGTATAACAATGAATAAATTAAAGAAGAAAGTATTTTTTACCATTTTTCTAATCTTAACGATTTCCATTGGTAGTTTTATTGTTCTATTTAATGTTCAAAAATATAAAGAAATGAACAATACCATTCTTAACCACTTGGATGCGATGACTAGAATGTCATTAAAAATAGAAGATAAAGAGAACGATCCACCAAGAAAAAATATATCGGATCCAAGAGAAAATAATCTCGATGAAAATTTGAAATTTATGGACTCTATTGTTTATACCATTCTTTTAGATGAAGATAATACAATAAAAGAGATTATAAATCATTCTTCAAAGGAAGTAGATCATCAGGAAATCGCAGAAGTGGCACAAAAAATATTAAAGCAAAAAAACATAGAATCCAAACATGTTGGATCTTTTCTTTTGGAAGACTATGCTTATTCTTTTCTTGATGGCAAAGTTTTAATTCTTTTAGATCAACGAGTAATGCGATCAGAATTTCTTTCTTTTTTTGAAATATCTCTTTTCCTTTACCTTTTTATTCTTGGAATTCTTTTCTTTGTTTCTAGAATGATTACCGAATGGATCATAAAACCAGTAAAAATAAGTTTTGATAAACAAAAACAATTTATCACCGATGCTTCTCATGAACTAAAAACTCCACTATCCGTCATTGTTGCGAGTAGTGAAGCTTTAGAAGATAATCCAGAAGAGAAAAAATGGCTAAAAAACATTAAAAATGAAGCCGAACGTATGAATTTATTAATAACAGATTTGTTAGAATTAGCCGAAAGTGAAAATCAAGTTCAAAAAAATTGTGAAATTGGTGATTTATCGAAAACAGTTGAATTATCTGTTTTAACTTTTGAAGGAAAAATATATGAGAAAAAACGAAAACTTAATTATCAAATTGAAGAATCCATTCAAATGAAAATGAATGAAAATAGTATTCGGCAGTTAGTAGAGATTTTGTTAGATAATGCAATAAAACATGCGAAAGAAAAAGGACGTATTGAAGTGTCTTTAAGACAAAAAGGAAGCGAGATTATATTAGAAGTTAAAAATCAAGGAAAGGAAATACCAAAAGAAGAGTTAGAAAAAATATTTGAAAGATTTTACCGAGTAGATAAAGCAAG
>CALVWH010000020.1 GCA_944364705.1 uncultured Bacilli bacterium
GATGACGTAAATGAAAATGGAATTCATTTTGTTTCATCCAATGGAGATTATGAAATTTCCTTTACTTTTGATCAAGAAGAAAACAATTCAAAAGAAAAAGAATTTTTAGAAAAAGAAAAAGAACGCTTAATCTCATCAATTGAAAGAAGAGAAAAACTTTTAGCAAACGAAAATTATGTTAAAAAAGCACCAGAAAGTGTTGTAAATAAAGATAAAGAAGCATTAGAAAAAGAAAAAACAGAATTACAAAATCTTTTAAAGAAATTAAACTAAAAAAGTAAGATTTTAGAAAAGGATTAGAAGTTGTTATCAATGCTTCAATTAAAGTTTTTAAAGTAACTTTATTTATTGAAAATTTAAATATTAAATCAATTGATAAAGATTATGAAGTTAATAAAATTGAATTAAACTTAGAAGATGTTGATTAAAAATAGGCATAGATTAATTTCTATGCTTTTAATTTTATAGTGACATTTATAGTGACATTTGTTATATTTGCTATGTTAAAAGTAAAAAAAGAAAATTTAGACGATGACGTAAATGAAAATGGAATTCATTTTGTTTCATCCAATGGAGATTATGAAATTTCCTTTACTTTTGATCAAGAAGAAAACAATTCAAAAGAAAAAGAATTTTTAGAAAAAGAAAAAACAGAATTACAAAATCTTTTAAAGAAATTAAATTAATTTACTTACATTTTATCAAACAATGTGCTATAATCATATAGAAAACAACTTGGGTTTTATTGGAAACGGACATCTTTTGGATGATAACGAACAACACCATTGGCGTTGTTTTCTTGTGCAAAAAAGAAAGGAGAAAAAATATGCCAAAAACAAAAACACAAGATATTGTTTATACAATACTAATGGTCCTAGTTATGGTTTATGGAATGGTATGTTATAACATTGCACTCCATGAAGGGGGTCTTCATAATCAAACATTTTTCTTAGCCCTTCAAGAACTTCCAATCATGGGTGTTCTAGCTTTTTTATTAGAGTTTCTTTTCGTTGGAAAAGTTTCTCAAAAACTAGCATTTCAACTTATCGATCCAAAAAAAGATAAACCAATTTTTATAACATTAGCTATTTCTACAATCATTGTTTTATTTATGTGTCCACTTATGAGTTTGTTTGCTACCATTTTCTTTAATTTTCATGGATTTGAAAATATCGTAGCCACCTGGATACAAACAGCAGTTTTAAATTTTCCAATGGCGCTTTGCTTTCAACTCTTTTATGCTGGACCGTTGGTAAGATTTTTGTTTCATTTCATATTTAAACATCAATTAAATAATTAAAATGTAATATTTTTGAAAAATAAATTAAAAAAAATTTTATATATTTTTTCTTTTTTTTTACTTATATGTCTCATTTTAGCAAAAAAAAACGGGATCTACCCGTTAGCAACTCCAAATCCTAATTTATTTAATAAATCATTGATTTGATAATTATTTTGATTTCTTTCGTCTAAACAAGCTAAATTATAGAAAACTCGTACTCCGGACTCTACTTCGAATTCCGATACATCTTTATTGGTTAAATAACTTTTATTTAATACAATTTTTTTATTTCGAATATGATCTAAAATTTTACTGTCAGAACGAATTAATTTATTTAATTTTATTGTCGATGGTTCAATTAAGTAAACAATATCCGTACAAACTTGCTCTGCTTGTTTACTACCATTAACATCAATAATAAAAACTTCAATATCATCATGAGACCTGATAAGGCTCGCAATTTCATTGCTTGTACAACTTACCAAATTATCATCCATAAAATATTTAAAATCACTTTTATCAACTTCAATTGCCATAGTTCGATATTTTCCTTTTAATTGATTGCGAAGCATATAGACTAATGTCGTTGCTCCTGCTTGTTTGGTAATATTTTTTACTCCAATGACTCTTTTTTGTGGAGCTTCTGCATATACTGGACTTTGTAGTACAGAGGCCGTTACTGGTGCCCCTGTTAATTCTGCTTTTGGGCTATTTATTGGACTTGTCACAAAACCAGGCATGCTTGGCTGTTGAATTTGTTGATATTGTGCTACATCTTTATAAGAGTTTGGATGATCGATTAAATAGCGAATTCCATCCAAATTTTTTGTAAAGTTGTAAATTCCCATAGATACTAAAGAGGACAAATATGCCGGTGTTGAACTTTCATCAGAATCATCTAAAACTAAGATAATTTTATTCATATCAAAGTTTACCGATAATCTTTGTAAGACACCGATGTCTTTATAATTTTCTAATGCAGTAATATCCAAAATCATTCTTTGAAAATAGAAATTTTTGAAGGTAGCAATAATTTCGTCAACAGAAAACACACCATTTAAAGATTTAATGATGTCGATGTTTAATTGTTGAAACATTTCATTTGCTTTATTACTGATTAGTACGTTCATATATTCCTCCTAATTTCCTGTACAGTTAGTATAACTAACCGCATATCCAGCATTATCTACACATTGATTATTACCTTTCCATATTCCACCATTAGATTGACAACATGCTTGTTTAGAAGCATTTTTCATCATACTATTTATAAGTGGCGTAGCAACAGCAACAACGACACCAATTAAAACAATGGTGATTACTGTCATATTAGCTTCTCCTGATGCTTCTTTCATTTTTTCACCACCTCTCTTACTATCTTTACTATTATTATAACACAATTCTTTTTTTTTTAATAGAAAATCACAATATTTGACATTTTTTTTACTTTCATGTGATAAACAATCCCAAAAAAGCAAGTAAAAATAAATATCAAAATTCCTATAAAAATATATTTTGGAAAATACACAAGTTCTATATGGTGGGTTCCCTTTTCTAAATCAATCCCCATAAACGTATCATATAATTTACGATATTCTGTTTCCTTTCCATCAACCAAAACGGTAAAATTTGAATTGTATGGAATCGATAAAAATAAAGTTTTTTCGTCTTCAAGAGTAATATCACCAGATAATTTATTTTTATCAATTTGAATATTGTGTAAAGATTCTTTTTTTAATAAATTTAAAGCTTGCTTATATTTTTCTAAATTCAAAGAATAAAGCAAAACATCTTTTTCATCAATTTCATAATCACTTTCAATTCTTAAAGTTACCGTTTGATTTGGATATTTATTTTCTATATAAATATTTCCATATTTATATTCATCATCATCATTTTTTTTCTGAATATCACTTTTTTCATCATTCATATATAAATCTAAATTATACAAATTTTTATAATTAAAATAAATTGGATCGTTTTTAACTTCAACTTCAAACGTATTCTTATTTATTTTTTTCATAGAAAGTGGATAATAAACTTGAATTCCCGTTAAATATTCTAAAAAATCATTTTGCGCATCAAAATTATTTTTGTAACTTTCCTTTTTATTATGTTCTTCAAAAGCATATCCAATACTTAGAGCATTTTCATTTTCATAGATAAAATACTCTTGATTTTTTATTTTAAAAGAATCAACATTCTTATAAATATCACTAAGATCTTCTTTTGAATAAAAATATTTTATACCTAATAAAGAATTTATCATTTCATAGTTTTCAAAATAATTATTTATCCAAGAAGAATAAACCTCAAAGCCAACATCTTGAAAAAAATTATAAATTTTTTGATCATTCATCGTATTAAATTCACTAATTTTTCCTTTATGACAAATGAGATTTTCATTACTATTGAACACAAATCCTTCCATTCGAAAACTTGGATATTGATTTAAAATTTCACATAAATTATTCTCTTCTGTATACAATTTATATGATTTTTCAATACTTTTATTCGTCACAAAATTATTTTTATATTGAACCGTTAATTCTAAAAATAAAAATAGAAAAAGTGCAAAACTATAAAAGAGATTATGATATTTTATATTAATTTTAAATAGTAAGAAATAACCAATAAGAAAAAATAAATTAATAAAAAATAACATAGAAAACGATTGCTTCGATAAAAAATAAGAACTAACAAAAACAAAAATAACAAAAAGAAACCCAATCCATAATTGCTTCTCCTTTAGTCCTTCTCTCTTTTGAAACGATTGACAAGCTAAAAGGAGCAAGAAAATAGTAATTAAAAAAGAATATCGAAAATTATACTTTTCTATA
>CALVWH010000021.1 GCA_944364705.1 uncultured Bacilli bacterium
TTAATCAGATCCTTTCATGTTTTACCAATTAAAATTTTATCATGAGTTTCTGGTTGATGACTCATTTTTTATATAAAATAGTGTCAATGAGATTTTTACTCACCAACACTATTTATTATAGAACCAAAAGATTCCTTGAGTCTTTTCTTTTTTTTTGCTATAATAATCCATACCGAAGGAGGAAAAGACAATGAAGAAAAATTATAAAAAATGGCTTTGTCTGTTTTTATCAGCTAGTTGTGCTTTAAGTTTTACAAGTAGTAGAAGTCAAAAAGTTTCTTTTCCTTCTAAAATAGGGGAAAGAGTGAAAGAAAAAAAGATGAAAAAAGAAGATCAAATGTATAAAACATATTTTGAAAAATCTTTACTTTCTTATCCAGATGGTCTTTCCTTTTCCAAAAAAGAAATTCAAAAATTGATAGAATCTGCATTTACAACCCAAGATTGTAAAAATACGTTTGATGGAAATGTACAAGAAATTATTGAAAAAATCAAAAAAAATACCGAAGATTATCTTCAAAAATATCCATCGTATCAAAATCCTTTTACCCAAGAAGATCTTAGTTTTTTTATTGAATCTATTTTAGAAGATATTTTGGAAGATCTTTGTTTCTCTGGAAATGATTATTCAGAAGATCTATGCCGAATGCAAGAACTTTCTTTGGTTGTTTCCAATCAAACAGAAAAAGAAAATGTTTTTGCTACCCATATTGCTTCCGAACATGTGATTATTCTTTATGATCAAACCATGAAAAAAATGGAAAAAAATCAAGCAAATTTTTTAAAAGAATTAAAGCTTACTTTGGAACATGAAATCAATCACGATCGTCAATATGCTTGTGATTGTAGAAAAAATCAAACTTATAAAAACTTTGATTATACGAAAGATTATTCGACGTTTTTAAAAGAATCTTCTGCTGAATCAGAATTATATAATTTACATCCAGTCGAAAAACAAGAAAATTCCTATTCTTATTTAGCAGAAAGAAGTTATGAATCTTTTTTATTGTTATTATCGCTATTTAAAGAAGATGCTACCATAGAAGATTATTATAATTCTATTTTTGATACGAATTTACTTTATTTTTATGATTTTTTTGATTTAAGTAATGAACAAGATTTGGTTGATTTTTATAATATTTTGTATTCTATGGATGCTACTTTAGGAAATAACAACTATGTGTATGATTATTATCAAAAAAATACATTGGGATTAAAGGAAGCGAAAAAAGCCGTAGGGTATACTTATAAAAATAATTTATGGAATTTAGTTTTATCGGATATGGTTTCTTATACATCAACTCATGAAGATTTTTCTTTTGAAGAAAATATGACTTTGTTCTTGATTTTAGAAGATCTTTTTCAAAAAGATTATAGTACAGAAAAGAGTGCAAATTATATTTATGATCCTACGTATTTGCAAGAATTTACTTCATCCAAAGAAACGTATCTTCAATTTTTAGAGGAACATTATAAAAAAGAGGTATCCTCTTATGAAGAAAAGGGAAGAGAAGAAGCAAAACATATCCGCTTTCTTTTGTATGAGGATTCTTTAGATTCTTCGGTTGCTGCTCATTTATTAAAAAGATTTCCTTTATTAAAATCCATTCTTTATCCTTTTGATGAATATGATAATTTCTTAAATAAAGAAGAAAAAGCGTATCAGAAAGTAAAAAAATAGAAGAGGCTCTTCTATTTTATTTTTTCTAAAATTCGATCGGTATTTTTAAAATTTAATTTTGCGATTTCTTTTAATTTGTCTTTTCCAAATTTTTCAGCGATCCAAGCACCAACTTCATCTACTTTTAAACCAGCACCTTTTGGAAGAGAAATTCCCATTTGTTTTTCTAATTTTTGATATTCTTTTAAAAAGATAAAACGACTAATTAAAGATGCACAAGCAACGGCAAGAGATTTATCTTCTCCTTTGGTTAAGAAGGTAAGATCTCTTACAACGTTTGGACTATCTTTTAAGTAATGATAATAAACATATTTTGGTGCAAATTCATCAATAATGATATAGTCATATTTCGGATATTTTTCTTTCATGATACTTAACACTTTGTTGTGTAAAATTGCTTTTATTTTATTCATATTGAGATTTTCACTATATTTTTTGTTATATTCTTCGTTGGTAAAAATAAAGGATTGATAGGGAATTTCTTTAATGATTTTTGGAACGGCTTGTAAAATCATTTCATCCGTCATTTTTTTTGAATCTTTTACTTTCATACTTTCTAAATAAGCAA
The DNA here is from genome assembly GCA_944364705.1 of uncultured Bacilli bacterium. Taxonomy (GTDB): domain Bacteria; phylum Bacillota_I; class Bacilli_A; order RF39; family UBA660; genus RUG12867. The sequence continues at coordinate 2,250 of CALVWH010000021.1, forward strand.
TTTTTTCTTTGTCTACAAAACAAGCAGTAACTACAATTGGTCCAAAATAATCTCCGGTTCCTACTTCATCGGAACCAATGGCTGAAGAATAATAAATGTTCGGATCAACAAAAACTTCTTTTTTCTTTTTTTCTTTTTTTTCTTTTTCTTCTAAATTACTTTGTGGATTTAAAAACTTTTCTCTTTGTTTCCATAAAGCAGCATCAATATCTGCACTAACTCCTTGAAATACAACTTTTCCAGATTCATATAAAGTAACCACCGTATCTTCTTCTTTTGCTTGAAAGACAGCATAAGGAGGTGTTTTCTCCCTTTTTTTATCTTCAAAATAATGGATTAATTCTTGTTTGGTATTTTCACTAACTTTAAAAGAAATAGTCATAAGTTCACCTCTCTTTCATTGTAACAAAAGAAAAAGTAAAAGTAAATCTGTCAATAACTTTTGAAAATGTCTCAAAAAATTTAAAGCATTAACGGGAAAATATTCTCGTTTTTGTTAGTAATTTTTAACTTATTTTATAGAAGTCGATAACAAGTTCATTTCATTCAAACTTTGTATTATTGACTTCTATTTCTGTAAGTTATTCTTTTATCACTAACAAACAAAAATATAAAACTCAAGCATA
>CALVWH010000022.1 GCA_944364705.1 uncultured Bacilli bacterium
ATAGCAGATAAACCTTCTTTATCTTTTATCATTTCTTTTATTTTTTTTGTAGGAATTTTTTGTGTTTTTAAATCTTCTAATTCATGTTGAATGGTATTTTTCCCAGCATCGGCACCTTCTTTGGTAAAAACGGTCTTAATCGTTAAAAATATAACTTTAAGATCTTCAAAGAAAGAGTAATGATCAATATATTCTAAATCGTAACGAATTTTTTCAAAAACAGAAAGATTATTTCTACCTTTTGCTTGCGCTAAACCGGTTAGTCCAGGAGTCACATCGACTCTATGCCTTTGTATTTCATTCATGTTTTCATAATAATCGGTAATCCATGGACGAGGTCCAATAAAGCTCATTTTTCCACAAAAAATACAAAAAAGTTGAGGAAGTTCATCTAAACTTGTTTTTCTTAGAATTTTTCCTATTTTAGTATGTTGATCGGCTTTACTAAAGTCTCGAACGTTGTTTTTAAAGTCCATCGTTCGAAATTTCCAAACATTAAAATTTTTCCCAAATTTTCCAGTTCTTTCTTGTTTAAAGATAATTGGTCCTTCACTATCTAGTTTAATTGCAATCGCAATGATGAACATAATTGGTGAAAAAAGAACGATTCCAATAAAGGAAAAGATAAGATCAAAGAATCGTTTTACTTTTGAATATAACGTTTTTCTAAAATTCCAATTTCTTCTAACTTCCATTTCAAATCCCCCTAATACTTCAAGTCTTTTTTTTCCTTATTTTTGTAATGAACGCTGCCAAAAATGATTTTTCTTTGAATATCTTGAAATTTTTTTGTTTTCTATCACTTTTAAAGCATGATTTACTAACATATCTTCCACCCTTTTATCATTTTTGACGATTTTTTTAACGATTTCTTCTATCCCTTTTAATTCTTCTAAATCTTCTTTTCGATGAGCATCGCTTGCAAGAAAATAAATAAAATTTTTCCGTAAAAAAAGTTTTAATTTTTTTTCTGCTTGTTTCCCATATTTTCCTTTTAAAGAAAGTAGATTCCCTTGAAATAAACATCCACAATCCAAAAGTTCTTTGGCATCTTTTTCGGTAAAATAATCGTATCGTTCTACATGAGCTAAAATAGGAACGATCCCTCCCCGAATGAGCGAAAAAATAACTTCCTTTAGTCTAGATATTCTTTGATGAAAAGGAAGCTCTAATAATAAATAACGAGAATTGTTTAATAAATAAATTTCTTTTTGATCGATAAGATCAAATAAATTTTCACAAATATGAACTTCATTTCCCAAATAAAGATCCACTGAAATGTTTTGTTTTTTTAAATTTTTCTTTAACGTTTGAAAACGTAATTTTTTTCGTTTATTATTACAGCTATATTCCGTATTTTTTATATAATGTGGTGTTAGAAAGATGGCAGTAATTCCGATTTCTTGGGCTTTTTTTATTTGTTCGATACTTTCATTCAAGGAAGGACTACCATCATCAATTCCATATAAAAAGTGATTATGAAGATCGATCATGATTCGTGATAAGAGCTGTAATATCCGTAATAAGAATTTTTACTTACTTCTACTTTATTTAAAATAACCCCTGCGATTTTTTGTTTAATATTTTCAAATGCTTTTTTGACATGATCCAAATCTTCTAATTTTGTTACTTTCGAAGATGCTACGACAATATTGACATCAGAATATTTTGTCATCATAAGTGCATCGTTTAATCCTAAAACTGGTGGACAATCAAAGAGAATCAAATCGTATTTTTCTTTTAATTTTTCGATCACTTTTTTTGTGTTTTCGGATTCTAATAATTCGCTTGGATTTGGTGGCATTAAACCAGCAGTGATTAAAGAAACATGGCTAACTTCTGTTTTTTTAATATATTTTTCTAATTTAACATTGTCTTCTTCTAACAATAAATTAGAAAACCCATATTTTCGGTCGTTTGCCATATGAAAAATATCATGTTGTCTTCCTTTCCTTAAATCACAATCGATAATTAAAACTTCTTTTTTGCTTTGAGCAAAGGCAACCGCTAAATTGGCAGCAATAAAACTTTTCCCTTCTCCTGGTTTGGAAGAAGTAACTAAAATGGTTTTTACTTTTTTCCCTTTATTTGAAAATAAAAGATTGGTTCGTACGGTTTTAATTGCTTCACTAAAAGGGGATCTTGGATTATTGTTTACTAATAATTCGTTCATAAAGATTCTCCCTCCTTTTTAAGATTTACACTTGGAATGGTTCCTAAAACCGTTAATTGTAACTTATCTTCGATTTGATCTGCATTTTTAACTTTTGTATCAAAATAATAAGCAAAAAATAAAATTCCTCCAGATAACAAAATACCAATACCAAAGAAAAGAATTTCTTGTTTTACTGGCTGAATATTATATGGTCGATCGGAAAGATTGGCTTCGTCAATGACAGAGATGTTTTCCATATTATAAATTTCTGCGATTTCTTTACTAAAAACTTTAGCGATTTCATTGGCAATATCTCTTGCTTGTTTTTGATCTTCATCGGATACGGAAATTTTAATAATTTCCGTATCTTCTACAGCATTTACAGCAACATGATTATTAAGTTCTGTCGTTGTTTGTTTTAAATTTAAATTTTCGATAACTTCGTCTAAAATTCTTCTGCTTTTGATAATTTCACTATACGTAGAAACTAGTTTTTGATTCATGGTAATTTCTGCTTGTGTTAAAGATGCATCTTCTTTATTGGTACTTGATTGAACTAAAATAAGTGTAGTAGAACTTTGGTAAAGTGGTGTTTTCAAAAAAAGTAAATACATTGTTCCAAGCAAAAGAACCAGAAGAGTAATTCCAATCATCCATTTGATGTTTTTCCAAAAATATTTTAATAAATCAATAAGATCAAATTCTTCCATAATCTCCTTTTCATCCTTTCCTGCTTTTTCACTCTTTGGTTTTTAAACTTCTCGTGTTTCCTGAATGCATAAATATTATAAAGCCTTCCTCGAAATTTGTCTATATTTTTTTCTTTTATTTGGTTATTTTCTTTCAAAAATCAATTTTTGAAAAATTATTTTTGGATTTCTAAAATAGCTTGTGGTAACTTTCGAACGGTATCGGATGCAATCATACTAATGCTTCCCTTTTGTTGTTGGGCAAGTTCTCCGGCTAATCCATTGACATAAGCTGCAGTAGCAAGAACAGGTAACGTACATGGCAAATATCCAAGAAGTCCAAGCAAAACTCCAGATAGAACATCTCCAGATCCGGCCGTTGCCATTCCGGCACATCCTCTAGAAACGAAAATTACTTCTTTCCCATCGGTTAGAATGGTTGTTTCTCCTTTTAAAAGAACAAACACATGATATTGTTTCGCAAATTTTTTTGCTAAAACGATTCCATTTTTTAAAATGGATTCTTTGGAATATCCACTCAATCTTGAAAATTCTTTTACATGAGGAGTTAAAACAACGGTTGCTTTGGTCTTTTTTAAAATGCTTAAATCCATTTTGCTTAACGTATTTAGACCATCGGCATCTAGAATGAGAGGTTTCTCAAAATTTTGTAAAATATAAGATAGAATTTTTTCGTTTTCTTTGGATGTTCCCCACCCCATTCCAATCGCAAGGGCATTTATGTTTTCTATGCTTTTTTTTAATTCTTCAGAGAAAAGCATATGACCGTTTTTAGAAGGAACTAAGAAAAGGGTACTCTCTAATATATAAGGAGAAATACTATTTTTTTCACTTTCTGCCACAATAAGCCGAATAACTCCAGCACCACTACGTAAAACGGAAGTTGCGAGGTTTGCTAATTTCATAGAGCCCATATAAAAGGAGCATCCTCCAATCATCGCTACGGTACCATAATCTCCTTTATTTCCTTTATTTTTTCTTGGTGTTAAAAACATTTTTGCATCTTCTTTTTGAAACAAAGAATAAAACGTTTGCTCTTCTTCGTCCTCAAGTTTAATTAAACAAGAAATATAATCTTTCGCCATATTTAAAAAATGTCCAGGTGTATAACTTCCTATCGCAATCGTAAGATCGGAGATGAACGCAATTTTCGTAAATCCATGAGAAATCGATAAGCCACTATTCATATCTAAACTTACTTTAAAGGCTGGTATTTGATTTATATAAGAAATTACTTCTTCTTCTAATACCGATAACGGTTCTTCCCTATCATTCATCGCATCGACAAGAATGGTAAACGGTTCTTTTAAATGCGAAAAAAGATCTTGTTTGCTTCGAATTGTTTTGCCTTCAGAATATTTCTTTATTGGATTTACAAAAAATACCGTTACTTTTTTTCCTTTTTGTTTTAAAGAAAAGGCAAGAGAAAGACCGATCATTCCTTTTTGGGATTCTTTCACAAAGATTGCAATCGATCCCTCCCAAAAAGAAAGCTCTGAAATTTCTTTTCCGATTTTTTTCCGTTCTTCGATAGAAAATTCTTTTTTTTGATGGATGTGTTCCATCGTTCTTATTTTTTCCATAAGCATAAACCCCTTATTTTAAATATTATAGCACGAATTTCGTCGAAAATGAAACAGTTTCTTGATTTTATGATATAATAAAAAAAATAGAAAGGAATTTTATATGAAAAAAATTGTTTTTTTATTATTTATTTTTTTGTTGCTTGGTGGACTTGCTGTTTTCTTTCTTTTTTCAAAAAAAGAAGAAGAAATTTTTACGATTCAAGGGACGATTTCTTCGATCGAAGAGTCCATTATCTTTTTAAAAACAGAAACGAATTCTTATCCTTTTCTTAAGCCAGAAAATACGGACCTACAAGTAGAAGATGAAATCCAGATCGAATATCAAGGAACGTTAGATTTAAAAAAGCCAAAGGAAGTGGTATCTCTTACGGTCATAAAAAAAGCTAATCCTCTTTTCTTAGCATTAGGAACGGATGGAATTTTTAAAAATTCTTATGAAAAAGCTTATCAAATGTTACAAACGTTATCGTTAGAAGAAAAAATTGGACAGCTTCTTCTTGCAAGAGTTCCAGAAACGCAAAAAATTGAAGCGATTCAAACGTATCATCTTGGAGGTTATGTTCTTTTTGCAAACGATTTTAAAGGAAAGACAAAAGAAGAAGTAATAACGATGACCAATTCGTTTCAAGAAGCTTCAAAAATTCCTCTTCTTTTAGCAACCGATGAGGAAGGTGGAACGGTCGTAAGAGTAAGTTCTAATAAAAATTTACGAAGTTCTCCTTTTTCTTCCCCACAAAAGCTTTATCAAGAAGGTGGATTTGAAAAAATTAAAGAAGATACGAAAGAGAAAAGTCAACTTTTAGCATCTCTTGGAATTAATGTGAATCTAGCACCAGTTGCGGATGTTTCTTTAAACCCAACCGATTATATGTATAAACGTTCGTTTGGTGGAGATACGAAACAAACGCAAACGTATATTGAAACGGTGATCACCGAAAGTAAAAATTATCCGGTTTCTTATACGTTAAAACATTTCCCAGGATATGGAAATAACCAGGATACACATACCGGTTCTTCGGTCGATTCTCGTACGTATGAACAAATCAAAGAAAATGATCTTCCGCCATTTGAGACGGGAATTTCTTCTGGAGCAGAAGCTATTTTAGTGAGTCATAATATTGTTTCTAGTATGGATGCCGAGAATCCAGCTTCTCTTTCCTCTAAAATTCATGATTTTCTTAGACAGGAGATGAAGTTTACTGGAATTGTTATGACAGATAATTTGGATATGGGGGCCGTAAACAATTCGAACTATCAAAAGATTTATGAAAAAGCTTTTTTAGCCGGAAATGATTTATTAATCGTAACCGATTATCAAAAGGCTTATGAAGAACTTTTAAATGCGGTAAATCAAGGTACGATAACAGAAGATCAAATAAATCTTGCGGTTTTAAGAATTTTATCTTGGAAATATGAAAAAAATTTATAGACATAAAAACATTCGTAGAAAAACTACGAATGTTTTACATTGTCTCTATTTTTTCGGTTTCTTTTTTTATTGCTTGAAAATATTCTAAATTTCCTTCTTTTATTTTATATAACGTAATTTCTGGAATAGAAAAATCCGTAAATTCTTTTATAAGTTCTTCGATTTTTTTATAATCGGAATCTTTGATTTCCATGAGTAAAAGAATTTCTTCGTTTTGTTTTTTCTTTCCTTGCTCATAAAACGTATGCACGGTTGGTATTTGCCGAATTCCACGAACCAATCTTTGATCAAAGAGTTTTTGACAAAGAAGATCCATAGTTTCTTTTTTTTGAACTGCGGTTAAAACCATTCCATAAGACTCCATAAATCACCTACTCTTTCCTTTTTGATATGTTGGATTTTCTTTTACAAACGTCATAAGTCCTTGATATCCTCTTTTTTCATAATCTTCTTCGTCAAAGAAAAAAGAAGATGCTTCTGCAACGGAAATGCTTTTTTCGTTGCTTGGATCAATCGTAACATAAAGTTCTTTTATGGGAAATTTTTGTAAAAGATAGTCACTAATTTTGGTTAAAAAAAGTTTCCCATACCCTTTTTCTCTTGCTTCTTTTAATAAGGCATATTCTACTTCTAAACGTTCTTTTTTGATTGGGGATAAATAAAAATAGCCAACAATTTGTTCTTGATAACAAATCAAATACCCTTTTCCAAAAATGGTTTTCGAATCGATATTGGTTAATCTTGTTTGAATATCGTGAATAAATTTACTTTTGGAAGGTCCTTGCTGAAAATCGAAAACGACTTGCCCATGTCTTGGATCTTGATAAGAATAAGGAATTAAAGAAAGTTGTTCATCAATTTTCATTAGAAAAGCCCCACAATTTCTCCATTTATGAAATCCATATGTTCATAATTTGGTGTTTTGGAAAGTCCTGGCATTGTCATAATTTTCCCCATATAAATTGTTAAAAATCCTGCTCCACTATTGATTTTAATATCCGTAACGGTCATAGTAAAATCTTTTGGGTATCCTAAAAGTTTTGGATTATCGCTAATGGAAGATGGTGTTTTCGCAATACAAATTGGCATAGAAGCAAACTTGCTGTTTTCTATTTTTTCTAGCATAGCAAGTGCTTTTTTCTCGTAAAAAACTTCTTTAGCATGATAGTGATTTTTACATACTTTTTCGATTTTTTCTTTGACTGGATCGTTTAAATCATACATGGTATGAATTTCTTTTTCTCCTTTAAAGTTTAAAATATAATCGGCAATGGATAAAGCACCTTTTCCTCCATCCGTATAAGCAGTCGAGATAAAAAATGGAACTTCTTTTAAACGAACCAATTGTTCTAGTTCTTTTATTTCTTCTTCGGTATCGGTTTCAAATCGATTTAAAACAACGATTAAATTTTTTGTGAAAAATTGCATGTTTTCTATATGAAATTTTAAATTTTCAAATCCTTCTTTTAATGTTTTTCCATGATGTTTCAATGCCCGAATGGTGACTCCTAAAACGACCATATCGGGATAAAGATTATTCATTCTGCTTTTGATATCGAAAAATTTCATTGCTCCCATATCGGATCCAAATCCTGCTTCGGTAATTACATAGTCTGCATAAGATAAAGCTGTATTCGTTGCGAGAATGCTGTTACAACCATGGGCAATGTTCGCAAATGGTCCTCCATGCATAAGAACGGGATTATGTTCTAACGTTTGAACTAAATTTGGTTTGATCGCATCTTTTAATAATACGGTCATAGCGCCTTCTACGTGAAGATCTTTTGCATAAAGTTCTTTTCCTTGAATGGTATACCCAATGAAAATGTTTCCGATTTTTTCTTTTAATTCTTCGATATTTTTACTAAGACATAAAATTGCCATTAATTCGCTAGCTGTCGTAATATCAAATTTTTCTAGTCGATTGGGAGATTGTAAAGAGATTGTTCGAAGAGCACGATCATTCATATCCAAGCACCGATGAACCATAATGGTTTCTGGATCGATTTGTAAAGCATTTCCTTGATAGATATGGTTATCGACCGCTGCACAAAGTAAGTTATTCGCACTCGTAATTGCATGAAAGTCTCCTGTAAAATGTAGGTTAATATCTTCCATTGGAATTACTTGGCTTCTTCCTCCACCGGTTGCTCCTCCTTTGGTTCCAAACACAGGACCTAAAGATGGTTCTCTTAGAGCAGCAATGCTTTTTGCTTTGCGAAGGGATAAGGCATCTAAAATACCGATCGCAAGGGTTGTTTTTCCTTCTCCATAAGGGGTTGGATTAATGGAGGTAACTAAAATTAATTTCCCTTTTTTGGATGTATTTTTGGGACAAATTTTTGCTTTATCGTTTCCATAAAGAATGATATCTTCTTGAATATTTATTTTTTTCGCAATTTCCCAAATGTTTTGTGGTTTTGTTTCTCTACAAATTTCTAAATCTGTCATAATATCCCTCCTATTTTAATTTTTTTGTTAAGTTTTTTTCTTTGGAAACGGTTCCAAAGGATGAAAAGGAATAGTGATCATTTTTCCATGTTCCTTTTACGATTACTGGTGTTGTATTTTCATAGGTTGCAGTTACGGTGTCTTTCCATGCATGAACGGTTACTTCTTTTATTACATATCCTTCTTTTTCTTCAAAGGTTCCATAAATGGCATCGTTTCTGGAAACTTTCAGTTGATGTTCGAACGCATCAAAGTATTTACAAACTTGATGGTTTTCATCAAAAAATAAAGTTTCTTCTTCTATCGGAAGATCGGATAACTCTGTGGTTGTTTTTCTAGAATAATAGAAAAGGGAGCTTCCAATAACAATTCCAGAAATACTTCCAGTTAGAAGATAGGATTTTAGTTTTTTTGAAGAAAAATTTATTTTTTGTTTTTTCATAGATTTCTCCTTTCCCTGCTTCTATTTTTTTCTTTCTGTTACTATCATATCATAAATTCGAGGAAAAATATCTTTTTCTTTTTTTTCGATAGAAAATTTCATTTTCTACTTGCCAAATACATACAAATGTGTTATGATTAATTTGTCCAAGAAATGGCGAGATAGCTCAGTTGGCTAGAGCAACTGGTTCATACCCAGTAGGTCGAGGGTTCGAATCCCCCTCTCGCTACCATTTATAAAATGTACTAGGTTTTTTTACCTAGTTTTTTATTAGAATATCGTGAAAGGTATTCTTTTTTTTATTTTACTATAAAGAATGGACTTATGGAAAAGAAGTTAAATGTGGTTTATTGGTTCTAATTTCTTTACGAATGTAGATATCTTTTTAAATCCATATTATAATAAGATTGTTAAATGGTTTAAACGAAAGAAAGGCGTTTTATGAAAAAAGAAGACAGACTAGAAATTATTAAAACAGAGTTAAAAAAATCAAAAAAAATATTAAATGCTTTATGTGATGAAAATAGACAAAATATATTGCTTGTACTATTAGAAAATTGCTCAACTGGTGGTATCAGAGTTGATGATATTGCGAAAAGGGTTAATTTATCAAGACCAGCAGTATCGCATCATTTAAAAATTTTACTGGATTATAATATCGCATCCATAGAACATATTGGAACAAAAAATTACTATCATATTATAGGAACCGATGAAATTTTAAGTTTAAAATCGTTCCTTAACAATATTGAACTTTATGTTGAAGAAAGGAAAGAGGAACAAAAATGAAAAATTTGATTGTTTATTATTCTTATGAAGGAAATACAGAAGAGTTAGTAAAAGGAATGCAAGAAGTAATCGATGCAGATGTATTAAAATTACTACCTAAGAAGGAAAAAAAGACAAAAAGTTTATTTCGATTTGTTTGGGGTGGTATACAAGTTTATATGAAAAAAAAGCCTGAGTTAGAAGAATACAGCATTGATTTATCTAAATATGATAATATCATTATAGGTTCTCCTTGTTGGTTTGGGACTTATGCTCCACCAATACATACATTTTTACTAGATAATAAAATGAAAAATAAAAATATTTATCTTTTTGTTTGTAATGGAGGAAATCTAAGAAATACTTGGAAGAATTATGAAGAAATATTAAAAGGAAATAAAATCGTTTCTAAATTAGATTTAATTTATCCAATAAAAAACGGAATAGACCGTGCGAAAAAGGAAACGAATGAATAGATTAGAAATAATTTGAAATAACAAAGAAAAAAAGAGTTCTTTGTTATTTTTAACTATATTTATTCTTTTTTATATGTGGTTAAAAGTTTGATTCCCCCTACTCGCTCCATAGTGAAATGTGCTCGAACTTTTCGAGTTTTGATAAATAACTAATTCAGAAATGGATTAGTTTTTTTGTGTTATAAGAAACTATCCTACTCTAAAAAGAAAG
>CALVWH010000023.1 GCA_944364705.1 uncultured Bacilli bacterium
AAGTTATAAAAAATAAAAAAGATAAGTTATTAGAACTTGTAATGGATGGATACTTAGAAAATATTGATTATAAAAAACAAGTAGATAGTTTAAATTTAGAGTTAAATGAATATTTAGATAAAATAGATAATTTAAAAAATAATAAATTAGATGAATATTTAATTGAAAAAAAAATAAATAGTATAAGAGAAAATTTAGAGCATTCTATAGAAGATGAATTATGCTTAAGTGATATATTTAATTCTTTAGTAGAAAAAATAATTGTTAATAAAGATGAAGATAATCCTAAAAAAATAAAATTAGATATTATTTTTAAAACTGGAACAATATTAAAAGCATCCAGTAAAACTAACGGTAAAAAGTATCATTTAGAGGAGTACCTCACAACAAATCACAGCCGTATCCGCAGCCATTAATGGAGGAACTTTATATAAACCATATATTGTAAAAAGTCTAAACGAACCAGAAACCAATACCGTGATCAAAGAAAACAAAAAAACAAAAGTTCGAACCGTCATTTCCGAAGAAACAAGCAAAGAAGTAAGAGAAGCCTTAGAAAGTGTCGTAACCAATGGAAGTGGTCGAACCGCTTTTATCGATGGTTACCGAGTGGGTGGAAAAACCGGAACCGCTCAAAAAGTAAAAGATGGAAAATATATGGTTGGAAATTATATTGTATCTTTTATGGGATTCATGCCGGCAAACGATCCAGAAATTATTGTTTATGTAGCACTTGATAATGCCAAAGGCGTAGTTCAATATGGTGGTCCAATCGTAGGACCAATTATTAAAAATATCTTAACGGATGCGATAACAATATTAGATATCGAAAAACCAGAAGGTGCAAAAGAAAAAGAATATAACATTGGAGAAAAAAAATATAAAGAAGTTCCAGACGTTACAGGAAAAAGTGTCAAAGAAGCAAAAGAATTGTTAGATGGCTTTGACATCAAATATTCAGAAAATGGAGATACCGTTTTATATCAATCTCCAGAAGCAGGGACAAGAATTTTAGAAGGCGATACCGTAAGACTTTATTTAGGAGAAAAGTAGTTCTTTTCTTCTTTTTTTTACGTAAAATAATATAGAAAAGGAGGCATGAACTTGACAGCAAAACTTACCTTAGCAATGATGATTAGTTTTTTAATTACGATTCTTTTTGGTTGTTTTTTGATTCCTTTTTTAAAAAAAATTCATGCTTCTCAAACACTAAGTATTTACCTTCGAACCGAACATAAAAAAAAGATAGGGACACCCACCATGGGAGGAATTATTTTTTTTCTATCTTCGATGGTAACGTTATTTCTTTTATGGATTACTGGAAAAATAAGTATAAATTATAACGTGATTGCGATCATAACTGCTTTTTTTGGTTATTTTTGTATTGGTTTTCTCGATGATTTATTAATTGTGTTAAAACATAACAATAAAGGATTAAGTGAAGGAAGCAAACTACTTTTCCAATTAATCATTGCCGTTCTTTTCTTTTACTTTTTTATGAAAGCAGGAAATGAACCCCTTTTTTGGATTCATAGTTTACATATGAAGTATAATATTGGATTCTTTTATGGATGCTTCATTTTACTTATTTTAGTTTCCAGTTCCAATGCCGTCAATTTAACTGATGGACTGGATGGTTTAGCAGCCGGACTTTCCGCAATTTGCTTTTTTGCTATGGGTGTGATTACCTTAAGTACGGATTGGCTTGATGGTTATGAAACGATTGCGATTTTCTGTTTTATTCTTACTGGAGCACTGATTGGCTTTTTGTTATTTAATGCTCATCCTGCCAAAGTATTTATGGGAGATACTGGATCTTTAGCTTTAGGTGGACTTTTAGGAGCAATTTCGATCATCACAAGACATGAATTGTTATTGATTTTATTAGGTATCGTTTTTGTACTAGAAACCGTTTCGGTAATTTTACAAAGATATTATTATAAACTTACCAAAAAAAGACTGTTTCCTATGGCACCCTTACACCATAGTTTCGAAAAAAAAGGATGGAAAGAAAACGATATTGTAAAACTTTTTTGGGTCATTGGCTTTCTTGGAGCCTTGCTTGCGATTCTTTATGGAGTATATCTTTAAAAGATTTTGTCAAAAATCTTTTTTTTCTGTATACTATATATAGAATGAAGATAGAAAGGAGAAGTCTTCATTTAAGCGCCAGAACATTATGTTGACGAGGTTAGTAGTGATCGAACATTCGGCGGGTGCTACTACGGATAGATGGTTCGTAAGATATATGACAAAAAATAAAATTAAAATTATAACAAAACATATATCATCACGAAAGGAGAAAATTATGTGCGGAATTTTTGGATATATAGGTCCAAAACCAGTAAAAAAAATTTTGATCGATGGCCTTGAAAAATTAGAATACCGAGGATATGACTCTGCAGGAATTGCTTTTATGAACCAAAAAAAGGCCGAAGTTATAAAGAATGCTGGAAAAGTTCAATTGTTAAAAGAAAAATTAGATTCGGTAGAAATCGTCTCTACTATAGGAATTGCACATACTCGCTGGGCAACCCATGGACAGCCCAATTCTATTAATGCACATCCTCATAAAGTAGGAAATATTACTCTTGTTCATAATGGTATTTTAGAAAATGTTTCTGAAAAAAGAATTTGGTGTGAACAAAAAGGAATTACATTTCAAAGTGAAACCGATAGTGAAGTGATTGCTGCTCTTATTTATTTAGCCAAAGGAAATACGATGCTAGAAAAAATAGAAACTGCATTACAAGACATCAAAGGATCTTATGCTTTGGCAATTTTATGTGATGGAGAAGAAAAAATTTATGTAACGAGAAAAGATTCTCCTTTACTCATCGGTATTGGAGAAAAAGAATGTTATCTTTCGAGTGATCTGAGTGCTATTCCAAAAGACATTGTTGAATATCTTTTTTTAGAAGAAAAAGATATTGTAATTTTAGAAAAAGATCACTTTAAAGTTTATCAAAATGGGAAAGAAAAATTAAAACAACCAGAGAAAATAAAACGAGAAGAAAAAAATATAGAAGAGATGACATATGAACATAAAATGTTAAAAGAAATCGAAGAAGAACCTGAAGTTATCACAAGGATTTTAAATCATTATTTAAAAAAGCAACTGCCTAATTTAGAAAAATATTCGGAAATTCATATTGTTGGTTGTGGTTCTGCCTATTATGCTGGAGAAATTGGAAAATATTTGCTGGAAACTTATGCTCATAAAAAAGTTTTATGTGAGATTGCTAGTGAATATCGTTATAAAAATATTTTGTATGAAAAAGATACACTTGTGATTTTAGTTTCTCAGTCTGGAGAAACTGCCGATACGATTGCAGCAATGAGAAAAGCCAAAGAAAGTGGAATTCAAACGTTATCAATTGTCAATGTTTTAAATTCGACAATTGCTAGAGAAAGTGATCAAGTTCTTTACACGTTAGCTGGAGAAGAAATTGCTGTAGCAACCACAAAAGTTTATGTTGCTCAAGTTCTTTTATTTTCTTTATTAACTTATCAAATGCTTAAAGAAGAGAAAGAAAAAATAAGAGAAGAATATTCAAAATTAAGTTTTTATATCAAAAAAACGCTTGAAAGGGATCAAGAGTTTAAAGAGTTTGCGAAAATTTTATATACAAAAAAACAAGTCTTTTTTATTGGAAGACAAATCGATTATGCTTTAGCTAGAGAAGGAAGTTTAAAACTAAAAGAAATTTCTTATCTTTTTAGTGAAGCTTATCCGGCAGGAGAGTTAAAACATGGAACGATTTCTTTAATTGAAAAAGATTTTCCAGTATTAACTATTGTAACCGATTCCTCTATTTTTGAAAAAACTTTATCAAATATAGAAGAAGTAAAAGCAAGAGGAGCAAATGTTTTAACGATTACGAATCAAAAAACAGGAAATTTATTAGAAATTGTTTTACCGAAAATACATCCTTTTTTGCAATTCTTTCTTGTTATTCCTTGCCTTCAAAAAATTGCATATGATACAGCAAAATTAAGAAACTGTCCGATTGATCAACCGAAAAATTTAGCAAAAAGTGTAACGGTAGAATAAGAAAGATTATGGTAAAGAAAGATTGAAATTATGTAGAAAAGAAGAAAATAACGAAATTTCTTCTTTTTTTATTTAAAAATACAAAGAATGAATTTCTTATTCCTTTCTAGAAATGTTTAATAAAATTCCCATGGAAATCATGGTGATTAATAAACTACTTCCACCATAAGAAAGAAATGGTAACGTTACTCCAGTAACCGGAATTAGTCCGACAACGACCATTAAATTTAAAATGGTTTGAAACGAGAGGGAGAAGGTAAGACCAAAAGCTAAATATTTTCCAAACAAATCCATACAGTTTCTAGATATTTGAAATCCTTTATAAATAATAATTAAAAACAAACTACTAACAATTAATACTCCAAGAAATCCAAATTCTTCACTAATAATAGAAAAAATAAAATCGGTTTGAGGTTCAGGAAGATAAAAGTGCTTTTGTCTAGAATTTCCAAGACCGTAACCAAAAAGTCCTCCGGGTCCAATGGCATATAAACTTTGAATCATTTGAAAACCACTTCCTAAAGGATCTTGCCATGGGTCTAAAAAAGATAGAATTCTTTCTAAACGATAAGGTGCAATGAGAATTAAAACGACAATTCCAAGAATTCCTAAGACACCTAATTTTAGAAAAAATTTGAAATTAGCACCTGCAACAAACATAACCCCAATTCCAGACATGACAAGAATAACTCCAGTTCCAAAATCTGGTTGAAGCATAATTAGAAAAAAAACAAATAGAATAAGACTTAATAAAGGTAAAATTCCTTTTTTAAAACTTTGCATATCTTTTTCATGATAACTTAAATATTTGGCAGCAAAAATTAAAATCGCAATCTTTGCAAACTCACTTGGTTGAACACCAAAAGAACCAATTCCAAACCAACTTCTACTACCATTTCGAATAGTACCAATACCAGGAATGAGTACTAAAATAAGAAGCGTAAGGCTAATAAGTAAAATAGGTTTGTTAAACTTTAAATATTTTTGATATGGGACCTTACTAATCCAAAGCATTAGAAAACACCCGATCAAAAAGAATAACGCTTGATTTTTCACAAATTTGTAAGGATCATTAAATTTATATTCTGCCCATACATAGGATGCAGAATAAATCATCAAAAGTCCAAACAGAGCTAAAAGAATTACGGTAAAGAAAAGAAGAAGATCTATTTTTCTTTTTTTCATAGATATCACCTTATAAAAGTATATGAAGGGGGAAGTACTTCTATCCACTTTTTTCCATATCTGAGTGAGTGATTGACATTCTATGGTAGGTATTTTATAATAAAAAAATAAGAATAAAAGAATTATAAATAGGAGTAGAAAGGTTTTTATTGGTGTGTATATGAAAGAAAAAGGATTTACATTAATCGAAATATTAGCAACGATTGTAATTTTATCTTTTGTTGCTTTAATTAGTACGGTTTTAATTTTAGGAGTAATTAAAAATGCTAGAATGAAATCTTTTGAAGATTCTGCTTACGGGATTATCGATGCAGTTCATAATTATTATGTAGATCAATTAGCATCCAAGTTGCCTCCGGAAGTCATTTATAAAACATGGTATTTTCCAGAAACTGAAGATTTGAAATTTGATGGTGATCGTCCAATTGGTGGAGCGATTCGATTAAATGAAGATCAAACGGTTGAACTTGCATTTCATAATGGTGAATTTTGTGCTTTAAAAAGTGTAGATTAGAATCAAGTTAAGGTAGTTGAATTGACAGAAGATAATTGCATTTTATCAAAAAAAGATGAACCAGTGAATTACTTAAAAATAGAATCAAATGTAATTTTATACAACAATGACCAACAAGCAAATATTAGAGCATCGGTTTCTTCGAATAGTGAAATTGAAGAAGTTTTATATCAAAAAGGAAAAGTTGAAATTGATGAAATTTTAAAAAATGGAACAAAAATGACGTTTGAAAATTCATTTTATATGGTTTATGATTTAACAGAAAATGGGTATTATACGATTTATGATAAAGATAAAGACGGACAAATTGCGATTTCTTATGTTTTGGTGGAAGGCCTAATTGTTTTAGAGGGAGATTTTGAGGACCTTTATGCATCTGGAACTTTTGGAAAATTAGAAAATCAATTTCTTGATTGGCAACGGCCATTAGAAATTCAAACCAAACCAGGCGTTAAAATCGTAGATGCTCGTTATGATCGAGGATATTTTTACAGTTCTATAACAGAATTTGAAGAAAATCCTTCATTTGGTACAAAAATAGATTTTACGGATGATCATTTATCTTTTACTGCGAAAGGATTATGGCTTCAGTGTGTAACAATCTATGTTCGCTATGAGTATCAAGAAGAAATAAGACCTGGTGTCTATGAGAATAGAACCGTTTCTAAATTATATAAATCAAAGTTTTCAAATTATTTTAATTAAGAAGAGTTTTCTTCTTTTTTTGTTCTTTTCTTGACTTTCAAACAAATCTTTTTTATACTTATAATAGGGTGGAAATATGAATAAAAAAGGTTTTACACTTATTGAAATCTTAGCCGTTGTTGTTATTTTGGCAATGCTTGGAACAATTCTAACATTTGTTATTAATGGTTATATTAATAATTCTAGAGACGATTTGTATGAAACACAAAAAAGAAATATTGAGGAAGCAGCAAGAGCTTGGGGAGCAGAACATATAGAAATGCTTCCAACTCAAGGATCTGAAAATGTCGAAGTTACCCTTGAACAATTAGTAAGGGATGGTTTTTTAGATGAGGTCCCATCAAATCCTCGAACAAAAGAACCTTTTTCTTTAGAAACGACGGTAGTAATTTCTTACGATGGTACAAAATTTAAATATTCTGTAAATTTGGTAGAATAGGTGAAAATATGAAAAAACATGGATTTACATTAATTGAATTGCTTGGAGTTCTTGTAATATTAGCTTTGTTAGCACTTCTAGTTTCTCCAGTAATCAAAAAACAAGTAACGGATTCTAGAGAAAATTTATATCAAATGCAAATAGAAAACATTGTCAATGCTTCTAAAAACTGGGCAGCAGATCATACGGGTGATTTACCAAGTACAGAAGGACAAACAAAACAAATAACACTAAAAGATTTACAAGACGGTGGATATCTACCAGAAGATTTTTTAAATACAGATAATGAACAAAAGTTGAATGAAAACACAAAAATTACGATTACAGCTCATAACAATACTTATACATATACAGTAGAGGAGAGCGCATGAAATGAAAAAAAAAGGATTTACATTAATTGAATTATTAGCTATTATTGTGGTTATTGGAATTGTTGCTTTAATTGCAATTCCTAACGTTTTAAATGTAATTGAAAATTCACAAAAAAAAGCATTTTTGTTAGATAGCCGAAATATTTTTAACATCGTAAATCAATATGTTACCGATAGTGGGATTTCTGGTAGATTTACCATTAATAATGGAAAAGCATCCGTTGATGGAATGGAAATTCCTACTTCTGATTTAAAAATCGAAAAAACACAATATACTGGGTATGTAGAAATCATTGATAATTCATTTTCATCTGCAATTTATGGAGACCGTTGGTGTGCAGTGCGAAATGCAAATGATAATGAATATCATTTGTTTGAGCTAAATACCGATGAATGTAACGATGCTAGATAAAAGAAAGAAGATTTTTTCTTCTTCTTTCTTTTCATGAATTAGAAAAAACGCCTTGACAAAGAAAGCAAATTATCGTAAACTATTGTTAGTTGGAGCAGTACTCAAGAGGCTGAAGAGGCGCCCCTGCTAAGGGTGTAGGTCGGGCAACTGGCGCGAGGGTTCAAATCCCTCCTGCTCCGCCATAAGAAAGTTAACCTAGAGATTCTAGGTTTTTTTATTTTCTTTTTTGAATTATTTTGTTGAAAAAGTGTTATTTTTCGTTTATAATAGAAATAGAAAATAGGAAGGTGCGTCATATGAGGAAAAATGGATTTACCATTATCGAGGTTTTAGGAGTCGTTGTTATTTTAAGCGTACTTGCGATTGTTATTTATCCAGTGATTACTGGAAATATAAATAAAGCAAAAGAGGAATTATATCAAGTAAATGTCGATGAAATTGAAACGGCAGCAAGAAGTTGGCTGGATCAATATTCTGGGAGTTTGCCAGAGGATAGTTTTGTCATTTATTTGTCTGATTTAAAATCTGCTGGTTTAATTGATAAAGATATTACAAATCCAAAAACAAATAATAAGTTTGCAGATGATATGGAAATTGAAATTGTCTATGACGAAGAAACTGATTCCTATAAAGTAATTGTTCACCCAGATACTGGAACGGAATATGAAGACGTTGAAGATAAAAAACCATTTATATTAATAAAAAACTTTAAAGTCGAATATGTTGAAATTGGCAAAGATCCTTATGTTTTAAAATATGATTCAGAGGATATAGAAGCAATTTATACCGATGGTAGTGCGGTGGATCCTAAAGATATTATTATAAGATATGTAACTTATAAAAAGAATACGGATGGAAATTATGAACTTGTTGGAGATGCTGATGGAGAGATGGTAGATACCGAAGGATCAAAAGATTTAGCAATCAATGATTTTTATCGCTACGATGTTATTTATGAAGTTATTCATAATGGTGTTACAACGAGAGCAAAAAGACAAATTATAGTAAGAGATACTACACCACCAGATTTACAAATTCCAGTAAATCAAGTGATTTCTAGATATGAAAAAAACTATAATATTATGCAAGGTGTTAGTGTTTCTGATAATTCTTGTGAAGGATTATCAGATTCCGAAAAAAATACTTGTAATAATAAAATTTATACGTCAATGAAAACGTATGGAAATGTTA
>CALVWH010000024.1 GCA_944364705.1 uncultured Bacilli bacterium
CTACCAGATAGTTATTTCAATCATTTAGCTGCCTTTTTTAATGAGGAAAATCGTGGAGTCATTCAAATAGATTTCGAAAGTTTTTTAGCACTCGAAAAAGACTTAAAAGAAAAAAAGTACGATAAAATTGAAAAATCCGTCGAAGAAATAAAACGAGTTTTTGATATAAAACAAACAAATAACAAAAAAGAAAAAGAAGAGAAAAAAATATCTCCATTTGAAATCAAACAATACTTAGATCAAAGAGTGGTTTTACAAGAAGAAGCCAAAAAAGGAGTCATTTCCGTTGTTATGATGAATGACCAAGCAAAAACACCATCTCAGCGACTACATGCTATTTTAATCGGTCCTACCGGAACCGGAAAAACATTACTTCTTCGAAGCCTTAGCGAATGTTTAGATAAACCTATGGTGATCGTCGATACGACAAAACTAGTCACCCAAGGATATATGGGGGGCCATTTAGAAACCGATTGTTTAGAAGCATTATTACAAAAAACAAATGGAGATTTAAAAAAAGCAGAACAAGGAATTGTAGTTTTTGATGAATTTGATAAAAAAGGAATGACGAGTGAACAAGACCTTTATGGAAAAGGAGTCTATCATAGTATGCTTTCTTTTATGGATGGAAATAGTTATCCCGTTATTTATCAAAATGCTCTATATTCCTTTGATACTTCCCATTTAACGATTTTTGCCACGGGAACCTTCCAACAAGTATTTGATGCTAAGAAAAAAGAAGAAAAAATCATTGGATTTGGATCAAAAGAAGAAAGTAAATCCTTCCCGACCGAAGAAGATTTCATCGAATTTGGGAATGTACCAAGAGAAACAATGGGAAGATTCTCTAGTCTTTTATTCTTAGAACCCCATACCAAAGAAAGTTTAATGGATTTGTTATTACATTCAAAAGAAAGCTATTTATTATTCTTAAAAGACTTTTTTAAAGCTATGAGCGTAGAATTTACTTGGGAAGAAGAATATCTTCAGGAACTTTGCAAGAAAACATTAAAATGTAATCTAGGAGCAAGAAAATTAAAAGGATTTATCGAAGAATCTGTAAAACAAGCTCGCTGGGAAATTTTAAAAAATCCAGAAACTTATGATATGCTTTGTTTAACCAAAGAAAGTTTAAGGGATCCATCAAAATATATTTTAACAACCAAAAAAGCAAAAACGTTACAATTAGAAAGGAAGATGTGAATGCAAAAACCAAAAGGAACTTATGATGTATATGGAGATTTAGGAAAACAAATTCAATACATTGAAAAAGTAATCGGAGCAATGATGGAAAAATATCATTATGAATACGTGAGAACACCAATTTTCGAATCCAAAGAATTGTTTCATCGAGGAGTAGGAGATAGTTCCGATATTGTAACAAAAGAAACTTATGACTTTCAAGATCGTGCTGGCCGAGAGATGACCTTAAGACCAGAAGGAACCGCTGGTGTCGTTCGTAGTTTTATCGAAAACAAACTTTATGGAAGAGCAACTCTTCCAGTAAAAACTTGGTATTATGGACCAATGTTTCGATACGAAAGACCACAAGCTGGACGCTACCGAGAATTTTATCAATTCGGTGTCGAAGTCTTTGGAAGCAACGATCCCCTTATCGATGCAGAAATCATTAGCATTCCCGTGAATATTTATCGTTTCTTAGGATTAAAAGGAATTAAAGTAAAAATAAACTCTCTTGGCGATGAAGAATCAAGAACTGCCTATAAAAAAGCATTAAAAGAATATTTTAAGCCATATGTAAACGAGTTATGTGAAGATTGTAAAGTACGGTTTGAAAAAAATCCATTACGAATGTTAGATTGTAAAGTCGATCATGAAAAAGAAATCATGAAAAATGCCCCAACCATATTATCCTATTTAAACAAAGAAAGTGAAGAACATTTTAAACATTTACAAGACTATTTAAAAGCGATGGAAATTCCTTTCGAAGTCGATGAAACCATCGTTCGTGGACTTGATTATTATACCCATACCGTATTTGAAGTAGAAGCCGATATTAAAGAATTTGGAAGCCAAAAAGTTCTTTGCGGAGGAGGAAGATACAACCAATTAGTAGAAACGTTAGGTGGACCTTCTACTTGCGGAGTTGGATTTGCGATGGGAATGGAACGCTTACTTTCCGCACTAGAAAAAGAAAACATCACCTTTAAAGAAGAAAGCTTAGACTGCTATTTATTTGCTCTTTCCGAAAACGAAAAAGAATATGTCGCTTATTTATCTAATCTTCTTCGAATGAATGGATTTTCCGTAACCATGGATTACAATCAAAAAAGTTTCAAAGCAAACTTTAAACAAGTAGAACGCTTAAATCCAAAATTTGTTCTTATTATTGGAGAAGAAGAAGTAAAAGACAAAAAAATAACCATAAAAAACAATCATACGAAAAAAGAAGAAAAAATCAAAGAAGAACACTTAATCGAATATTTAGATGAAGAAATTGAAATGTAGAAAAGAGGAAATTATGAAAAGAATTTACATGAATCAACTACCAGAACATTTTAACGAAGAAGTACGCGTAGATGGATATATCGATCGCATTCGGGATTTACAATACGTACAGTTCATCGTTTTAAGAGATAAAACTGGGAAAGTACAAGTAACCATTGAAAAAAACGAAGAGAATAAAGAAATGAACGATTTCGTTTCAACCCTTACAGCCGAAAGTACGGTAAAAGTCGTAGGAACCCTTTCGGAAAACGAAAAAGTAAAATTAAATGGATACGAAATTTTTCCAAAAAACATTGAAGTTACTAGTAAAAGTGATCCAGATTTAGTATTTAATTACAAAGATGAACAATCCGCAATGACCGATACGAGACTAGATTATCGTTTTTTAGATTTACGAAACGAAAAACATGCCTTAATTTTTAAAATTCAAAGTTATATGGTCAAACTTTTTCGAGACTTTTTATACGAACAATCTTTTATGGAAATCCATACACCAAAATTAATTGGTGCTGCAAGTGAAAGTGGAAGCGAAGTTTTTGAAGTAAAATACTTTGACCGGAAAGCTTATTTAGCGCAGTCTCCACAATTTTATAAACAAATGGCAATGTCCTCTGGATTTGAACGTGTATTTGAAGTTGGACCTGCATTTCGTGCCGAAAATTCCAATAGTAATCGTCACGCAACCGAATTTACAAGCATCGATTTAGAATTTAGTTACATTGATTCCTTTTATGATGTTATGCATATGGAACAAGAAATGCTAATTTATATGTTAAAACATATGAAAGAAACATATGGAGAAGAAATTAAAAATGTTTTTCATACCGAAGTTATCGTTCCAACCAAAGACTTTCCAGTGATTAAACTATCCGATTTATATAAAGAATTAGAAAAACGATACGGATATCAAATACCAGAAGAAGACGTTGGAGATTTAAATGCAGAAACCGAAAAATTGGCATTTAAATTTGCCATGGAAGAATATCAAAGCGAATTTTTATTCATTACCGACTTTAGCAAAGCAAAACGGCCATTTTATCATATGAGAGAAAACGACGTTCCACAAGGTTACGATTTAATTTGGCGAGGAGTGGAAATTACAACCGGAGCTCAAAGAGAACACCGTTACGACGTATTAAAAAAACAAGCAGAAGAAAAAGGACTAGGGGACGATGTAAAATTCTATTTAGAATTCTTTAAATATGGATGTCCTCCTCATGGTGGTTTTGGACTTGGAATGGACCGTTTAACCATGTTATTACTAGAACTTCCACATTTAAGAGAAGCTATGTTCTTATATCGAAATCCGAGTCGTCTTACTCCATAAAATTGTAAAACAAAAGACAAAAAATGAAAAGTTTTTGTCTTTTTGTTTACTTTTTCGTCTTTTTGGGATACAATAGTAGTAAATTAGAATAAGAAAGAGGTTGTTTTATGGGCAATTATGGAAAAGTCATAAACAGTTCAGATTTTTTTACAACGTATCAAACTCCAATTATGATCGGAGGAGTGGTACTTCTTGTTGTTAGTATTATTTTAATTATTTCTTTATGGAAAATCTTTAAAAAAGGAAACGAAAAAGGATACAAAGCAATTATTCCCTTTTATAACATATTGACACTTATGAAAATTGTTGGAATGAACCGAGTATTATTTATTTTATTTTTCATTCCTATCGTAAATGTGTTTTTCTTTGCTTATCTTAGTGTAACATTAGCCAATCGTTTCCGTAAAGGTGCTTTTTTTGCCTTAGGACTTTTGTTTTTACCATTTCTTTTCTATCCAATTCTAGCCTTTGGAAAAGCAATGCCAATCTTTGAAGAAGAAGAGGAAGAAGAAGAAAAAGAAGAAGAGTGTATTATTTGTAAAAATTGCGGAACGAAACTAGCAAAAGATGCAAAAGTATGTTTTGTATGTCAAAAACCAGTAGAGGAAGAGGAAGAAGAAAAAATGGAAGAACCAGTAGAAGAGGATTCTGCAAAAGAGGAACCTGTAATACCAGAAACCCTTCCAGAAGAAAAAGAAACAAAAGAATCCCTATCTTTGGAAGAACCCGTAGAGAAAAATGAAGAAGAAAATGTTTCAGCTGAAATTCCAGAACCAGAAGTTTCGGAAATGGTAGATTTTTCTTCTTTCGAAGAAAAACAAGAAATACCAAAACCAATCGAACCAGAAAAGACTCCAGAAACGGTATGGTCTTTTGAAAGCGAAAAAAACGAACCAACTTTTGAAAAGAAAGAAGAACCAATCCTAGGAATGGAAAAAGAAGGAACAAAAGAATATACACAAGAAAACAATTTAGAACTTCAAAACATTTTAGCAGAACTTGAAAAGAAAAAACAAGAAATCGACGAAAAACCAATCGAGTCTTTGGATATTCCAGAAACTAAAAAAGAAGAAGTTCATAAAGAAGATATTGGTTTAGAAAGTATTTTAAAGTTAGAAGAGAAAAAAGAAGAAAATCTTTATACACCTTCACCAGAACCAGTAAAAGAACCATATCATGAAAAAACATTTCGTAGTTCTTCAAAAACTTTAGATGAAATATTAAAAATCAATCAAGATTTATATAGTCATCCAAAAGAAGAAGAGAAAAAACCAGCAGAAGAAGAAATCGAAGTTTTAGATTTTGATACGGTAGAACCAGAACCTCCAAAAGAAGAGGAAAAACCAAAGGAAACCGTTAAA
>CALVWH010000025.1 GCA_944364705.1 uncultured Bacilli bacterium
TCTAAACCTTTTTCTCCTTTTTGGATAACTTCATCATCACCGACTAATTTGTTTTCATCATAACGTTCTTCTACTTTATATTCGCTTTCAACATCCTTTACGTCATGACTTTCAACAACGACCGTAACTTGTGGTTTTAAATAAGAAATTTTAAGTTTTTGTCCAGTATATAACAAAGCATTGGTTGAAGATAATTCTGGATTTGCAATTAAAATATCTTCCACACTAATTTGATTGTTAAATGCTGCACTATCTAACGTATCGTTTGCTTTAACTTCATAGATTTTAGTTTGTGGATCGGAACCAAAAAGCAAATATTGACTAAGTTCACTTTCGTCTTGATAAATTTTTTCTTCCACAGATATATAAGTTTCTTTCGTCGTAATCGATTCTTCAATATAAATATTTTCGATAATACTTCCAACATCTTCGATTTCTTTTTGTGTACCTTCTAAATATTGTGTATATTTTTCCGTTCCTACAAAAGATTCGATCACATTTTCTAAAGCTTCTTTAAATACATCTTTATCTAAAACAAAAATCTTTGTATTTGATTTTTCATGTTTGATCGTAAACTGATATCCTTTTACCGTAAATGGTTTCTTTTTTTCGATTTTTTTATAGATGTTTTTAACCGATGATAAATTATTTTTATACGTTGTTACTTTTTTTATTTCTAAACCATTCGGAGGATATACTTTTTTAACTCCCAATTCTTTTTTGATTGCTTCTCCTTCTTGATCAATATAATCTTCTAATTCTTTTTTTGATTCAATCATTCCTAATTCTTCATCATCCAAATATACTTTATAATAACTATTTGGTACTCTTATTTTTTGAGTACTAAAGCCAAACAAAAAGAATGAAAAAGAACAAAGAACAAAAATTGATATCACTTTTTTCATTATCCTTCACCACCTTGAACTGGATTATTTACCATATTAACAAAGGTACTGGTATCTCTTTTGAAAATTAAGTCAATGGTTGTTGTAGGACCATTCCGATGTTTTCCAATAATAAATTCACTTCTTGAAGTATATTCATCAATGGCCGCTTCTTTATTATAATAATCATCACGATATAAAAAGGCAACAATGTCGGCATCTTGTTCGATAGAACCAGATTCCCTAAGATCACTTAAAATTGGTCTTTTATTATCTCTACCTTCAACACTACGGGATAACTGTGCTAACGCAATGACCGGAATATTAAGTTCCATGGCTAACGTTTTTAAAGCTCTTGAAATCTCTCCAACTTCTTGTTGCCGATTTCCACCCCATTTTGCACTTCCATTAATTAATTGCAAATAGTCAATGATAATCGCTTTTAAATCACCGGTTGTCGCTGCAAGTCTTCTACATTTAGCACGAATTTCTCCAATATTCATTCCTGGAGTATCGTCAATATATATTTTCATATCGGCTAATCTACTTACAGCTTCGTTTACTTTTCGCCAATCTTCATGATCTAATTTTGCATTTCGAAGTTTATATCCTTCGACTTGACCAATAGAAGAAATCATACGGGATGCTAATTGTTCTGCACCCATTTCCATATTAAAAACAGCTACGCTACATGCATTTAAAGAAGCAATGTTGGTTGCTAAATTTAAAGCGAATGCGGTTTTTCCCATGGCTGGTCTTGCCGCGATAATAATCAATTCGTTTTCATGAAATCCGGAAGTTACTTTATCAAGATCATAAAAACCAGTAGAAATTCCTGTAAGTTCTCCACGGTTTTGTGATAATTTTTCTAAATCTTGTTGAGCTTTTAATAGAACTTCACGCATGTTTTTAAATTCGGAAGTTTGTCTTTTTTTAACAACATTTAAGATTTCTTTTTCAGCATGATCTAACACTTCGGATATATCGTCTTCTGGACGATAAGCATCGGAAGCAATTTTATTTGCAGCATCAATTAGATTTCGTAAAATTGCTTTTTCTTCAATAATCTTAATATATTCGTCAATATTATTTGCACTAGGTACCTCATTAATTACTTCAGTTAAATATTCAACGCCACCAATGGCATTTAAGTAATTTTTTTTCTCAAGGCCATTAATAACGGTTGTAGAATCAATCGGAGATGACTTTGTAGCAAGATCTTTAATGACTTCAAAGATTTTCGCATGAGCATCAACATAAAAAATATCTGGGGTTAATGCTTCAATTCCTCGCTGCAAAGCATATTTTGATAAGAACATCGCTCCTAAAGCTGATTTTTCTGCTTCAACATTGGATGGAATGGTACGTTCTTTCATGGTTTATTCCTTTACTAATTGGATTTTTAAAGGAGCAATCACTTTTTTATGTAAAAGGATTTCTATTTCATGATATCCTAGTGATGAAATTTCATTTTTTAATTGAATTTTCTTTTTATCAATAACAAAGTTACGTTTCTTTAATTCTTCCGCAATTTGTTTTGTACTAATACTTCCAAAAACACGATCTTCTTTTCCTGTTTTAACTTTGATCGTAATGGTTATTTTCTCTAATTGTTTTGCGATTTCTTTTGCTTCCTTAATATCTTTTTCTTCTTTTTGTTTTTTTTCTAAGTTTTCTTTTTGTAAATGTTTCATGCTTCCTTCTGTTAAAGCAATGGCATCTTTATTTTTTATTAAAAACGTTGCATATCCATTGGCAAATTCTTTTATTTCCCCTTTTTTTCCTTGTTTTTTAATATCTTTTAAAAGAATAACTTTCATAGAATCACCTCAATATATTTAATAATTCTTCTTTTACACGCGATAAGCTGGTGTTTTGAAATTTACTTGCTGCATCGGTTTTATGTCCTCCACCACCAAGTTGTTTCATAATTTTTTCGACGTTGACTTTTCCTAAAGAACGGGCACTCATACCAATGGTATCTTCTGCAATATAACCAATAACAAAAGATACTTCGATGGTTTCAAATTGTAAAAGTTCTTCCGCAAGTTTTGCTAAATCGCTGGTTTTATAAATATTTTTATCAAGTACACAAACCATACCATTTTTTCCAACTTTGAAACTGTTTTTTAATAATTTTTGTCTTCTTACAATCGCTTTCTTATCTTCTTGAAAAAGCTCTTGTTTTAGCACGTTATCTGCATGATTTTCCATTAGATAGGCTGCTGCTAAGTATGTTTCTTCGTTTGTTTTTACATTAAATCCATTGGTATCAATATACATACCGGCAAGCATAATCGTAGCAGTTAAAGAATCAATGTTCAAATTTTCTTGCTTTAAATAATTTACAATGATTTCAACCGTACTAGAAACATGAGGTGCTAAATAATTTAAAGTTCCTTCTAAAAAAGCTTCTCTTTTTATATGATGATCTACAATTATAAATTCTTTTACATAAGAAATTAAGTCTGGTATTTCTAACATTTCTTTTTTATGAACATCTAAAATAAGAAGCAAACATTGATCCATTTGTGTCAAATCAATAGAAGAAGATTCTACAAAATGATACAGTTTTTTCTTTTCTAGTTTTTCAATTGCTTTTAAACCAGCGGTTTCTTGTTCTTTTTTGTTTATAATAATTCTTGGTTCTTTTTGGTATTTTTTAATAACATTGGCTATACCAACAGCCGCACCAAGTCCATCTAAATCCATATATCGATGAGACATTAAATAAATAACTTCATATTTTTGAATGGTATTGGTTAATTCTTCAAAGAATTCCCTCATCATTTTATCACCGATATTATTATACTATATTTTTTCTTATTTGTCTTGTTTCTTAGAAAAGAAAAAAAGCAAAATTGCTTTTTTACCATCCATAACGTTTTACATTAAAAGTTACATTATATTTTGTTCCATATTGCATGGCTTCTTTTTGTGTTGAAAAAGCTAGATCAATCCAAACTTCTCCACGATTCCATGCATTTTTCATCGATCCTCCCCAATCAAGAACAATTCCATAAAAAGTTTCATCTGGTGTGATAACTTCCATAACCGTTCCTGGTGTAAATTTTTGAGGAGCAGCCGATAAAATTCGAACATTTCCATAAGTTTTATCTTGATAATAATATCCTTGGGTTAATAAGTTATGTTTCACGTATGCAACGTTTCCAGAACCACCACAACAATCCCCACCATAAGCGGTAATCTTTCCTTGAAAAGATTCAATCGTATCAGCAGATACGTTTACAGAATTAGTCACAACAGGAATTGTAACAACTGGTTTCTCTTTGGTTCCTATTTCGATAACTTTATTAACGGCTGGTTTTATTACTTTTTTTTCATTTGTTTCGCTATTAACAACAGCATAACCATTTTCCCCTTCGGTAATAACGGTTTCTTTTCCTTTTTCTACTTGATCATTGTATTTTGTTTCGGTTTCATAAGGAACAATTTCGGTTATTACGTCTAAACTTTTATTCTTGTTTGTATTTGAAACTACATAGCTTGATTCTTCATATCCGAAGAAAGACGCAAAAGTTACAAATAAGATACCTATTCCTTTCGAAATAAGTTTTACCAAATATAAGTTCATAAATCACCTCAAATTAATCCGGTACTTAAAGTTTATCATAATTCGACATCAATGTCAAATTGGTGTATAGCATTTCTAGTTGTAGTATGAAATACTTCTTCTACTTTTATACCTTTAATTTCAGCAATTTTTAACGCAACATAATAGATATTATATGGTTCATTGGTTTTTCCGCGATAAGGTTCTGGAGTTAAATAAGGACTATCGGTTTCTAATAAAAGATAATTTAAATCCATTTCTTTTACAAATTCTTTTATCTTATGACTATTTTTAAAAGTTACAACTCCTCCAATGCCAAACATGACCGGAAATTCCATAAATTTATAAGCCATTTCAATACTTGAAGAATAACAATGTAGAACTATTTTTTCTGAAAAATTAACTTCCTTCAATATATTATATGTATCTTGAACTGCTTCTCTACAATGAATGACTACTGGTTTATGATATTTTTTGGCAAGCAATAATTGTTTTCGAAAGATTTCTTGTTGCTTTTCTTTATTTTCTTTGGTCCAATAATAATCTAAACCAATTTCTCCAATTGCTACGATTTTTGGATTTTTTATATTTTTTTCAATATAAGTAAGTGTTTCTTCTATCGATTCCTCAATATTTTCTGGATGAATTCCCAAAGTTCCATAAACATTTGGATATTTTTGGATCGTTTTTAATACAAATTCACAAGTTTCTTTATTCGTAGCACTTGCAATCATTAAATTTTTTCCCATATTTGAAACAATTTCATCTAAATTTTCATAATCTTCTAAATGACAATGAGTATCGATCATAAAACTACCCCCCTCTTTTGAAATAAAAAAGGAGACACTCCTCCTTTATTCACTTTTTCGAATATATGCATACCTCAAAAATACAATAGATGACAAGATAAAATAGCTAAAATCTAAAAAGTTAAATCGAACAAAAAGACTTCCTAATGTGATAATTCCTAAGATGAAAAACATCAAAACAACAAACTTCACATCTTCAAAATGTTTTTTGTTCATATTAGTTCTCCTAAATTTACCGTATGCACTACTCTTAAAATATAACATACAAAGGAAAAGAAAACAATGCGTTTTTATTTTTTTTATTCGACCTTTTACAACATTTTACAAAGTTAAAATTGATAAAAAAAGATTTCGAATCAATTTTGATCCGAAATTTCTTTTAATTTTTTTTCTTTATCGATTCTTTGAAATAATGGTTCTGGTTTATTTAAAACAATTCCAAGATCTAAACCATTAAATCCTTGAATGGAATCTAAATATCGATTTTCGGTATTTAATTGTTTAAAGATTTTATCTGCAGTTTCTGGTAAAAATGGAGATAATAAGATAGTAGTAGAACGAATCGCTTCTAATAAATTATATAAAACGGTTGCTAATCGTTCCATCTTTTCTTCTTTTGCTAAAACCCAAGGCATTGTTTCATCAATATATTTGTTACATTTTCGGTAAACTTCAAAAACTTCGGTAAGGGCATCAGCAATTTTCCATTCGTTCATTTTTTCATCGACTTTTTCTGGTAAATTGCGAACAGAAGTAATTAAATCCTTATCGATATCTTCAAATGCGGTTGGTTTGATAACTTTTCCTTCAAAATATTTATGAGACATTGATATCGTTCGGTTAACTAAATTTCCTAAAACGTTCGCCAAATCAGAATTTGTTCGTTCGATTAATAATTCATATGTGATGGTTCCATCATTTGCATAAGGAATTTCATGTAGAAGATAATAACGAACGGCATCGGTTCCAAATTGTTCTACTAATTTATCGGCATATAAAACATTCCCTTTGCTTTTGCTCATTTTATCGTCTCCACTTAAAACCCAAGGATGTCCAAAGATTTGTTTTGGTAGTGGTAAGTCAAGAGCCATTAAAATGATTGGCCAATAAATGGTATGAAATCTTAAAATGTCTTTTCCAATTAAATGAAGGTCTGCAGGCCAATATTTCTTAAATTCTTCGCCTTGTTTATCTGTATCATATCCTAAGAAAGTAATATAATTGGTCAAAGCATCTAGCCATACATAGATTACGTGTTTATCATCGAAAGAAACAGGGATTCCCCATTTAAAAGAAGTTCTAGATACACATAAATCTTGTAGCCCAGGTTTTAAGAAATTGTTTATGATTTCATTTTTTCTACTCTCTGGTACAATAAAATCTGGATGAGTTTCTATATATTCCATTAAACGTCCAGCATATTTTTGTAAATTCATAAAATAAGCTTCTTCTTTTGTTTCTTTTAATGGTCTTCCACAATCTGGACAAATACCATCTGGTGCCTGAGAACTAGTGAAAAAAGATTCACAAGGAGTACAATAAAGTCCTTCATAAAATCCTTTATAGATATCACCTTGTTTATATAGTTTTTCAAAAATTTTAGCAACCACTTCTTCGTGATAAGGATTAGTTGTTCTTACAAATTTATCATAACTTGTATTTAAACAATCCCAAATTCTTCTTACTTCTAAAGCAAGTTCATCCACAAATTCTTGTGGGCTTTTTCCAGCATTCTTTGCTTTTTCTTCAATTTTTTGTCCGTGTTCATCGGTTCCTGTTTGAAAATAAACGTCATATCCTTTTAATCTTTTATAACGAGCAATCGCATCGGCTAAAACGATTTCATAAGTGTTTCCAATATGTGGTTTTGCAGAGGTATAGGCAATTGCTGTTGATATATAAAACTTTTCTTTCATTTTTCATTCTCCTTTTCTTCTAAATAAGACCAGCTTGTTCTTTCTTTTTCTGGATGATCTTCTTCGGTCAAATATTTCATAAAAATCCCTTGAAAAACTTTATCTCCTTTTTTTCCATAGAAAATTTGATCTCCTTGATTTTCTAAAGAAACAAAGATATGTCCTTCGTTTTTTGGATTGTTATAATAATCCGCATCAATAATTCCAATCGTGTTAGAAAAGCACATTCGATACTGAAATCCTATGCTACTACGAATGGTCAGCATTAAAAATTCATCGGGTTGCATTCGGGCTTTAATTCCCGTAGGAATTACTTTTTTTTCTTTTGGTTTTAAAGTGATTTCTTCTAATAAAAAGAAATCATACCCTGCACTATTTTTAGAACTTCTTTTTGGTAAAAAATCACTTTGATAAAGATTTTTATCAGAATTGATATCTTTTGTAAATTGTTCAAAACTTATTTTTTCAAATTTTCTCATAAACACTCCTTAAAAAAAAATCTATAAATTTAAGGACGAGTTTTCCCGCGGTACCACCTTAAT
>CALVWH010000026.1 GCA_944364705.1 uncultured Bacilli bacterium
AGAACAACCGCTCTAGCAGTAGCAGAAAAGCCAGGAATGATGTATAACCCTTTATTTATCTATGGAAGTAGTGGGCTAGGGAAGACACATCTTATGCATGCGATTGGAAATTACATTGTGAAAAACAGTAAAAAAAGAGTCCTTTATGTTACCAGCGAGCAATTCGTAAATGAATTTATTGAACTTTATCGAAAAGATAAGAAAGATGACAACATTGAAGAAGTAAAAAAATTCAAGAAAAAATACCGCGATATCGATGTTCTAATGATCGATGATATCCAGTATTTACAGATTGCAAATAGTGCTCAACAAGAATTTTTCAACACCTTTAATGAACTTCATGGAAATAATAAACAAATTATTATTTCTTCCGATCGATCACCAGACGACTTAAACAAACTAGAGCAGAGGTTACAAACAAGATTCAACTGGGGAATTACGACCGATATTTTACCACCAGATTTCCAACTTAGAATCGATATTATCAATAAAAAAATTGAAGGAAATCCAATGGCGAACGATTTCCCAGATGAAGTAAAAGAATACATTGCTAGTAACTGCTCTAGTGATATTCGAAAACTAGAAGGATCCATTACCAGGATTATGGCATATGCAACTATCATGAACAGTTCCAAAATTGATTTGGATTTAGCAACCGAAGCTCTTAGAGATTACTTTGTAAAAAGTATCGTTTCAAAAAGCAAAATTGATCAAGTTATGCAACTGGTTGCATCTACTTATAATATTACGGTTGATGATCTAAAAAGTAAGAAGAGAATGGCAAAAATTTCTGTTCCAAGACAAATTGCCATGTATATTTGCAGAGTTCATTTAAATGAAACCTTACCAAAAATTGGAATTGCTTTTGGTGGAAAAGACCATACAACCGTTATGCATTCTGTGGATAAAATCGAAAATGAAATAAAAAAAGACAAAAATCTTGAAATTCAGATCGAAAAAATAAGAAATCAAATTAAATAAGTGGAAAAAATGTCGAAAACTTAAAAAAAATGTTGAAAAAAAATTAGTTTTGCACATTTTTTAACAACGTTTTTTTCTTATTTTTAAAAGGAAAATTAACTTTTCCACACTTTTCCACATCTAAAAAAATAATAAAACAATAAATATAATAATATAAAAAGGAGCGATTTTATGAAATTAAAAATAAAACAACAAATTCTTATGGAACATTTAAATAATGCAATCAAAGGAGTATCCAGTAAAAATTTAATTCCTATTTTAAATTGTATAAAATTTGATTTAAGAGAAGAAGGATTATATTTACTTAGTACCGATAATGATATCGCAATCAAAACCTTTATTAAAAAAGAAGATATTGAAGCGATTGATACGTTAGGAGAAGTTGTAGTATCTGGACGCTATATTTATGATATTGTAAAAAAACTTCCATCAACCATTATTAATATTGAAGAAGTCGTAGATTCAAGACTTTATATTTATACAGAAACTTCTTCCTTTTATTTAAACTGTAATATGGTCAATGATTTTCCACAAATTGAATTTGAAGATCATAGAAATCCAATCACATTACCTCAAAAAGTTTTAAAAAACATTTATAATCAAACTGCATTTGCTACATCAAATCAAGAAACACGCCCAGTATTAACGGGAATCAATTTTAAAATTCAAAAAGATCAAATGGAATGTACCGCAACCGATTCTTATCGTTTATCAAAGAAAATTGTTCATTTAAACGAGGAAGTTCTTGAAGACATTAACGTTATTATTCCAACCAAAAACCTTAGTGAACTTGTAAAAATGTTTCTTGACGATGATCATTTTGTAGAACTTCATATCTTTAATAATAAAATAATATTTAAATTTGATCACATTGTTTTAATGTCTAGCTTAATTAATGGAACTTATCCAGATACTTCTAAATTAATTCCAGAAACGTTTAAAGTTAAAATTAAAACAAATCTACATGAGTTATACGATGCGATTGACCGTGCATCTTTATTAACGAATGAATCCGAAAAAAATACGATTCGTTTCGAAAGCCATGGACAAGAAGCAACAATATCCTCAAATATTCCAGAAATTGGAAATGTTAAAGAAACAATCTTTATTGAAAAAGAAGAGGAAGAAGATATTCATATTGCCTTTAGTTCAAAATATATGATGGATGCGATTAAATCTTTGGAACATGAAGAAGTAGAACTTTTATTTAATAGTGAAGTAGAACCAATTATTGTTAAAAATAAAGAAAATCCAAATTTGATTCAATTAATTTTACCAATTCGTACGTATTAAAGTGAAAATTTTCACTTTTTTTTATTTTTTTCTATAAAACGACAGATTTCGACAAAGAAAAAGCATATAAGAGAGGAAATTAATATTTTTTGTTGAAAAATATTAATAGAAGGAGGTTTTATGATAGAAAATTATGAAATTAATGAGTCAACCCTTGCTTTAATCCCTCTTAGTAAAAATGAATCATTAGTTATGGAAGAAGAGGAGAGTTATACGGTACTACAAAATACTACAACCATTTTAGATAATAGTTGTCGCTTTTTTGGAAGTTCTTATCTTGGAAGACATATGGGTACCCAAGCTTTAATTGGAACAAAATATAAAACACCAATTATTGTAGAAGAGAGTAAAAATTTAATTTTTTTCCCAACTTCTTCCCCAAAAAAGAGTTTATGTTACTGGATTTCTTTAAATCATGTAAAAAACTATGAAAAAAATGGAGAAAATACGCAATTGACGTTTAAAAATGGGAAAAAAATAACCTTGAATGTATCAAAATACGCGATCGAAAATCAAATTTTGCGCGCCAGTCGATTAGATTCTGTTTTAACAAAGAGAAAAGCTATGTAAAAATGCTTTTTTCTTTTTTTTTCGTCGTTTTTATGATATAATAGTTTGTAGGTATAGGAGTACCTATTATATAGTAATTTTAAAATATGAGCTTTATTTCTTCGAAAAAAGGAGGTATATGTTTTTAAAAGAAATAAAATTAGTAAATTTTAGAAACTATGACAAATTGAATCTTTCCCTTTCCGATGGAATCAATATTATTTATGGTGAAAATGGACAAGGAAAAACGAATTTGCTAGAAAGTATTTATTATTTAGCAATTACCAAATCTCATCGGTTTTCAACAGATAACGATTTATTAAAATATAATAAAGATTATATGAAAATCTGTGGAAAAGTTAAAACAAAGAATATTATAAAAAATTTAGAAATTTCGTTTATGAAAAACGAGAAAGTATTAAAATGCGATAAAAAAATTATAAATAAAGCTAGTGATTATTTGACCAATTTAAATGTTATTATTTTTTATCCAGAAGATTTGGAAATTATAAAAGGCTCTCCAAAAAATCGGAGAAAATATATTGATACGGAACTTAGTCAATTGAATCGGTCTTATTGTATTATACTAAATGAATTTAATAAACTATTGCGAATGCGTAATGAGTATTTAAAAAATGAGACTTTCGATGAAAACTATTTTGAAATTTTAAACGATTATTATATTGAAAAAGCAATGATTCTTTATAAAATGAGAAGTAAATTTGTTGATCGCTTAAATGATCTTTCCCCATTTATTTATCAAGATATTATGAAAATAGAAGGATTTCATTTGGAATATCGAATTAATGATTTTGATTTCGAAGGGAATTTTGATAAACAAAAAGTAGTGGATTATTCGAAGAAAATAAGAGCAAAAGAATTATTATATAAAACAACGTTGTTTGGACCTCAAAGAGATGATTTAGAATTTTATTTAGGAGAAAACAATATGAAGTTCTTTGCTTCGCAAGGACAACAAAGAGCTGCTGTTTTAGCACTCAAATTAAGTGAAATCGAGATTTTTTATAAAAATACGGATGAAAAACCTATTTTGCTTTTAGATGATGTATTTAGTGAATTAGATAAAAAAAAGAAAAATAATCTTCTAAAATATATTGAAAATAATGTTCAAACAATTATTACTACAACAGATCTTTCTAATATCAGTATAAAAATTAAGCGAAAAGCAAATTTAATAGAAATTAGAAATGGTCTTATCATAAACAAGAAAGAGGTGTGACATGGAGGAAAAAACAGAGCATTATGATGCGACCGATATCCAGGTTTTAGAAGGGTTAGAAGCCGTTCGAAAAAGACCTGGAATGTATATCGGAACAACGGATGTGAAAGGACTTCATCATCTTGTTTGGGAAATTGTCGATAACTCGATTGATGAAGCACTTGCTGGGTATTGTAAAAATATCGAAATTGTTATTAATAAAGGAAATTCGGTAACCGTTAAAGACGATGGAAGAGGAATCCCGGTAGGAATTCATCCAAAAACTGGAATTTCAACCGTTGAAACGGTTTATACCGTTTTGCATGCTGGTGGAAAATTCGGAGGAGGCGGTTATAAAGTTTCTGGTGGTCTTCATGGAGTTGGAGCATCGGTTGTGAATGCTTTAAGTAGCTGGGTAAATGTTACTGTTTATAAAGAAGGCAAAATTTACGAAGTTAAATTTGAAAATGGTGGGAAAATTGTAAAGCCATTAACAGTTATTGGCGATTGTAGTCAAGATCGTAGTGGAACAACCGTTACGTTTAAGCCAGATGAAGATATTTT
Source organism: uncultured Bacilli bacterium (assembly GCA_944364705.1). Taxonomy (GTDB): domain Bacteria; phylum Bacillota_I; class Bacilli_A; order RF39; family UBA660; genus RUG12867. The sequence goes on from CALVWH010000026.1 coordinate 4,607, forward strand.
TGATACAGATATTTTCGATTATGAAACATTGAAAGTAAGAGTTCGTGAACTAGCTTTTTTAAACAAAGGACTCCGAATTACTTTGCGAGATGACCGTGATAATGAAGATACGACTGGGGAAACCTTTCTATATGAAGGTGGAATTAGCGAATATGTAAAATATATTAATCGAAACAAGACTCCAATTCATGATGAAGTGATTCATTTGCAAGGCGAAGAAGATAACATTATTTTTGAAGTTGCTATGCAATATACAAGCGATGAAGGAACAAGAATTTATTCGTTTGTTAATAATATTAATACCCATGATGGTGGAACTCATGAAGAAGGAGTTCGAAGAGCTTTAACGAGATTAATCAATAATTATGCTAGAAAAAATAACTTATTAAAAGAAAAAGATGAACCTTTATCTGGAGACGATGTTAAAGAAGGACTTACGATGATCGTTTCTTGTAAACATCCAAATCCCCAATTTGAAGGTCAGACCAAAGGTCGACTTGGAAATTCTGAAGTTAGAAAATTAGCAGATAATGTTTTTTCAGAAGGATTTGAACGCTTTTTACTTGAAAATCCAGAAAAAGCTAGAATTATTGTGGAAAAATCTATGTTAGCTGCTAGAGCAAGAGTGGCTGCAAAAAAAGCAAGAGAGCTAACAAGAAGAAAAAGTGATTTAGATGTTATTAATTTTGGTGGAAAATTAGTGGATTGCAAGGAAAAAGATCCATCGGTTTGTGAAATCTTTTTAGTCGAAGGGGATTCCGCAGGAGGATCGGCAATTAAAGGAAGAAATAGTATGACGCAAGCAATTTTGCCCCTTCGAGGAAAAATCTTAAATGTAGAAAAAGCTCGCTTGGATCGTGCGTTATCGAACGAGGAAATTCGTACTATTATTACTGCTTTTGGTACCGGAATCGGACAAGAATTTAATTTAGATAAATTACGGTATCATAAAATTATTATTATGACCGATGCCGACGTCGATGGATCTCATATTCGTGTATTGTTATTAACGCTATTTTATCGCTTTTTTAGGCCGATTGTGGAAGCTGGGTATGTTTATGCTGCCCAACCACCTTTATATTGCATAAAGCACGGAAAAACGATTAAATACGTGTTAAATGAGGAAGAAAGAGATCGTTATTTAGCAAGTCTTTCTCCAAATACTAAATATGATATTATGCGTATGAAAGGTCTTGGAGAAATGGACGCAGAAGAATTAAACGAAACAACTATGGATATTAATACCAGAGTATTAAGAAAAATTACCGTTGATGATATTGTTCAAGCAGATGAAGTGTTTAGTAAGCTTATGGGAGAAGATGTAGAACCTAGAAGATTATTTATTGAAGAGAATGCAACGTATGCAAACGTAGATATTTAGGGGGTGAAAAAGAATGAATGATACAAAAGATCGCTTGCAAGAGAATAATATAGTAAATGAAGTCAAAGATTCGTTTTTAGATTATTCGATGAGTGTTATAATCTCAAGAGCTTTACCAGATTTAAGAGATGGTTTAAAACCAGTTCATAGACGTATTTTATGGTCTATGTATGAATCTGGATATACACCAGATAAACCACATAAAAAAAGTGCAAGAATTGTCGGGGATGTTATGGGAAAATATCATCCTCATGGAGATTCTTCTATTTATGAAGCAATGGTTCGTATGGCTCAAGATTTTTCTTATCGTTATATGCTTGTCGATGGACATGGTAACTTTGGAAATATTGAAGGTTATGGTGCCGCAGCTATGCGTTATACCGAATCTAGATTATCGAAGATTTCCTTGGAATTATTAAGAGATATTAATAAAAATACGGTTAATTTTGGACCAAATTTTGATGAAAGTGAAAAAGAACCAGAAGTTTTACCATCTCGTTACCCTAATATTTTAGTAAATGGAACGATGGGAATCGCTGTTGGTATGGCAACCAATATTCCTCCTCATAATTTAGGAGAAGTCATTGATGGATGTATTGCTTATATCGATAATCCAGATATTGATACGGTTGGATTGATGCAATATGTGAAAGGACCAGATTTTCCAACGGGTGGAATTATTCTAGGAAATTCTGGTATTAAAAAAGCTTATGAAACGGGTCGTGGAACGATTACGATTCGTAGTAAAGCAGCAATTGAAGAGAAAAATGGAAAACATTATATTGTAATTGATGAAGTTCCTTATGGAGTAAATACTTCGGATTTGAAAAATAAAGTTGCTGATTTGGTTCATAATAAAGTAATTGATGGTATTTCGGATTATCATACGGATTTAAAAGATGGGATTAAAATCACAATTACGCTTAAGAAAGATGCGAATCCGCAAGTTGTTTTAAATAATTTATATAAACATACCGCTTTTCAAACGAATTATGGAATTATTTTCTTAATGTTAGATAGTGGAGTTCCAAAAACGTTAGGTCTTAAAGATATTATTGCAAAATATATTGATTATCAAAGAGAAGTTATTATTCGAAGAACTCGTTTTGATCTAGAAAAAGCAGAAAATCGAATTCATATATTAGAAGGTTTAAAGATTGCTTTGGATCATATTGATGAAGTTATTAAGTTAATTCGTGCTTCAAAATCGGATGATGTTGCAAGAAAAGGATTAATGGAAAACTTTTCATTAACGGAAATTCAAGCAAATTCTATCCTAGAGATGAGATTACGTCGATTAACTGGGTTAGAAAGAGAAAAAATTGAGAATGAATATAATGAATTGTTGAAACTTGTTGCTCATTTGAAAGATATTTTATCGAGTGATGAGAAGATTTTAGGGGTTATTAAGGAAGAATTATTAGAAATTAAAAATAAATATAGCGATGAGCGTAGAACCCATATTGATATGACTGCAATTGATTATATTGAAGATGAAGCTTTAATTCCAGTAGAAGATATTGTAGTAACGTTAACAAACAAAGGATATATTAAAAGAGTTACTAGTGAGACTTATAAAACGCAAAATCGTGGTGGAGTAGGTATTAAAGGAATGACTACAAATGAAGAGGATTTTGTAGAACAAATGATTAATATAACGACTCATGATTATTTATTATTCTTTACAAATAAAGGTAAAGTTTATAGAATTAAAGGATATGAAGTTCCACTTTATAGCAGACAATCAAAGGGACTTCCTATTATAAATTTATTACCAATTGAAAAAGATGAAGTTGTTCGCAGTCTGTTAAAAGTAACAAACGATGATCCTGCAAAATATATTGTATTTTGTACACAAAAGGGTGTAGTTAAACGAACAAATATTCGTGAATTTGATAATATTCGTTCAAATGGTAAGTTAGCAATTACTTTAAGAGAAGATGATGAATTGATTTCTGTTAAGAAAACAATAGGAGATAATGAAATTTTTATTGCATCATCGAACGGAAGAATGATTCGTTTTAATGAAAAAGAGATAAGAATCATGGGAAGAAGTGCAGCTGGAGTAAAAGGAATTGATGTAGGTGATGGAATTTGTGTTGGTTCTGATATTGCATTCCCTGGGCAAGAGATTTTAGTTGTTACAGAGAATGGTTATGGAAAAAGAACCAATATTGATGAATATCGTATGACTCATCGTGGTAGTAAAGGTGTTAAAGCCTTAAATATTACGGAAAAGAATGGTACCATTGTAGCATTTAAAGCAGTAAAAGGTGATGAAGACTTGATGATTATGACAAACAGTGGAATGATTATTCGTTTACCAATTGAACAAATTTCTACGACAGGAAGAGTTGCACAAGGAGTTCGTTTAATTAATTTAAAAGAAAATCAAAAGGTTAGTACCGTTACTACGGTTCCAAAAGAGGTTAATGAAGAAGATAGTGAGTAATTATCTTCTTTTTTTTATAATATTTCACGTGAAATATAGATAAACTAAATTAAAATGGAAAACAATGTTTCACGTGAAACATAGATAAACTAAATTAAAATGAGAAAACAATGTTTCACGTGAAACATAGATAGATTAAATTAAAAGGGAAAACAATGTTTCACGTGAAACATAGATAAATTAAATTAAAAGGGAAAATAATGTTTCACGTGAAACATAGGTAAATTAAATTAAAAGTGATAAACAATGTTTCACGTGAAACATAGATAAACTATATTAAAA
>CALVWH010000027.1 GCA_944364705.1 uncultured Bacilli bacterium
ATTGGGGGAGCAAAACAGTACACAAAGTAAATCACAACTATAAAGGATTTTTAGGAGTATTGAGAGCAAAAGACCAATCTAAAATAACAGGAGTTGTTGCAAAACCAGACTTACAATATCAAGTCCACTTAGAAAATATAGGTTGGACAAATGTACAAAATGCAGGAGAACAGGCTGGAACTACAGGAGAAGCAAGGAAACTAGAAGCAGTTAAGTTCTTTGCAAACAATGGACTAGAGATAAAATATAGAGCACATGTACAAGATATAGGCTGGCAAGATTGGAAAAACAATGGAGAAGTAGCAGGAACTACAGGGCAAAATAAAGCAATAGAAGAAATTGAAATACAGGCTAACAAAATTTTAAATGCAGAAGAACATATACAAGACGTAGGTTGGATGCCACACTCAAATGGAACTAATATAACATTAGGAACAACTGGAAAAGCTTTAAGATTAGAAGCTTTCAAAATTAGTGTATTAGGATAAAATAAATAGCTAGATTAGATTAATTTCTAATCTAGCTACTTTTTTAGCAAGATGAAAACCCATCTTTTTCAACTAAGTAATTAATAGAAATATATTTGCTTCTTTTGTCTTGATTACTTTGGTTTAATTCTTCTGCTTTTTCAATAGCTTCTTTTTCTGTCTTTACTTCAAATAAATCTAAACTTCTTTCTTCATCATCATTAGTAACTAATTCTACGCAATGCAAAATTTCTCCTTTTCTTTCACTGTAATTAAAATCATTTACATTAATTCTTTTCATTTTAATCATTTCCTTTCTTTTTATAAAACCTTAATATATAATTCTTCTTTCTCTTGTTCTTCGGCAAGTTTTTTTGCTTTTTCAAAAGTGTCAATTGTATTAGTTATATTAAATCCTTCAAAATCATTTTCATAAGTTTTTATTCTGTCAAAATCTTCTTTTGTTAATTCAACTAAATAAGCTTCTTCAAAATCTTTATAATCTACATTTATCATTATTTCTAATACTTTTGAAGTCCAAGCCCAAATACAAGAATTGTTAGATAATAATATCATGTATGAATTATACTTTTTAGAGTAAATAACATTATTCGTTCTCAATAAAATTTTATCATCGTAAATTTGTTTAACTACTTTATATTGATTACTTATTTGTTTTATTTTCTCTAATTTCATTTTAAAAACTCCTTTTCTTTTAACTTATATATATTATAACATACCGTACGGTATATGTCAAGTGTTTTTCTCAAATTTTTTTGGATTTTTTAAAAAATCTTTTATTGCTGGTAATAAAATATCACTTCGGGTTAGATTGTATTTTTTTAAAGTTAAATCAAATTCTTTTCCTACTTCTTTTTTTATGTCTATGTAAATTCTTTTTAGATTTTCTTTTTGATAATTAGTCTTATAAGCATATTTTTTATTTTCCATAAAATCCCTCCTTGATTTTTTTCATTATATAATATATAATATTTTATATCAAGAGAGGAATTATCCTCTCAAGATTTACAAGCCTTTAATAATTAAACTATGTTGAATGCGATTGTTTTGTTTTCTTATTAAGTCTTGTTTGTGTGCTTGTCTATGTGCTAGATAGATAAGCACTTTTTTTAATGTTCTCTTTAGTATCATATTATCTACCTCCTTTCTGATTATAATTATATCATACCGTACGGTATATGTCAAGACTTTTTTTAAAAAGTTAAAAAAATTTTAAAAATATTGAAAAACAGCTAAAAATCAAGGAATATAAGTATATTAATCTAAAATAAAAAGGGCTTAAAAAAGAAAATAAAAGGTCGTTTTTCGGCTGATCTTCGTCCAATTTCGACCACTTTTCGGCTATTGATTTTTTTATTTTCGACAATTTTCAACAGACAAATATTATAATTAATGTTATAATATAATTGACATAACATAATATATGGTATATGGGAATAAAACACTTCTGTTTTAGAAACACTAATTCAGAGGTGTTTTATATGTTAATAATAATAAAGATTAAAGAAGCAAGAGAAAGTAAAGGAATGTCTTTAAAAGAATTAGCAGATTTAACAGGAATAAGAAAACAAAGACTATCAGACATAGAAAATCATATAATCAAAGAAGATAAAATTTTATTTGTAGAGATGTTAGTAATAGCAGAAAACTTGGGACTTTCAATTTTAGATTTGTACGAGACGAAAAACATAGAGTTGCAATAATTGTAGCTCTTTTTTGTTTCAAAAACCTATGTCCCGATCTTGTAGAAAAATGTCGTTTCATGAACTAAAATGGCACTTTCGCAAAAGAAATAAGCTATAAAGTTAATATTCTTATACAATCTTTTTAGCGAATGCATTTGTCGAAATTTTTTAAGGAGTGGATTGTATGAAGAATATAATTTTAAGTGAAATAACTAAAGGTTTAAAATTGAGGGAGAGGATTGTTGTAAGATTGTTTAAGAAAACATTTATAAAAATTTATATAAAAGGAAGGACAAATTATTTCAAATCTTTTTAATTATTAGAATTACCCGAAAATTACCCGAAAATAAAAATAGAAATTACAATAAATTTATATTTTTGATATTATTCAAATGATTAAAAAGAGATATAAGTGTACATTTATTGCGGAAAATCGCTTATGTGATAGTATTAAAATAAAAAGCTCTCAAAGTTTTGATTTGAGAGCTTTGGTGCACCAGGAGGGATTCGAACCCCCGACCTTCCGGTTCGTAGCCGAACACTCTATCCAACTAAGCTACTGGTGCATAATACATATTATAGCGTTTTTTTTCGAAATTTACAATACCTTTTTAGCTATTTTTAGAATTAATAAAACAACATTATATTAAAATTGTATAAAAATTGCTGCTCTCTAACGAATGCACAGAATTTTACTCGCGTAAAATTGGCGTAGCATAAATTTACGGAAAGTCAACGAGGAAAGATAAAGTTAGTGCAATTATTAAGACTTTCCTATTTGTTCGAAAAAAAATATTTCGTCTTTTACCTCCAAACTGTTGCTTTAATGGTACAAATTATGTTAAAAAAGTTGAATTGTAAGCTAATAAAATGTATAATATAAAATAAGGGGGAGTATCTATGCAAAATATAAAGAAAAAGCAATTAACAAAAGCAATATTATTGTTTTTATCAATTATTATATTTTCTATTATATTATGTAATAGTTCGTATGGAGCATATACAGAATACATAA
>CALVWH010000028.1 GCA_944364705.1 uncultured Bacilli bacterium
TCGGAAGCCCGAAAAAACTATCTTTAAAACCAACAAAATTAAATGGCGTAAGAGGAGTTAAATAATCGATCCCCATCACTTTGACACTGGAAAGTTTTGATATAAAAATAATGAGCGCTAAAATGAAACCGATCATTCCAAGGAAGGTACTAGCTAAAATAAAGAAAAGACGCCAAAACCGAATTCCATTAATCATATCGATATCACTAAATAATAATCCACTAATGGAAGTAATCGCAACCATAATAACGGAAATCGAAGAAACAATTCCTGCAGATACGGCAGCATCTCCTAAAACCAGTCCTCCAACAATACTCATCGAAGTTCCCATAGCGGACGGTGTTCGGATATCACATTCTTTTAAGATTTCAAACGTAATCATTAAAAGTAAAACTTCAAAAGCTGTAGGAAACGGAACATGAAATTTTTGCGTATAAAGAGAAAATAACAAAGACGAAGGAAGCATTTCGATATGAAATGTTGTAATGGCGATATAAATCGCAGGAGCCATAATGGTTATAAAAAAAGCAAGATACCGTAAAATTCTAGTAAAAGAAATGTTGATTGGCATTTGATAATAATCTTCTGGATTTTTAAAAAAATCAAAAAACAATGCTGGAATAATTAAAACATAAGGAGTACTTTCTACCATAATGACAATTTTTCCATTTAATAAAGAAGAACAAGCTAAATCTGGTCTTTCTGTACTAATCACTTTAGGAAAAACGGTATTTTGATGACGAATCAAAAACTCTCTGATATGACCACTATCTAAAATTCCATCCACATTAATTTGTTTTAACTTTTCAAGAATACGATTTACTTTTTTGGTATCTGCGATATCTTTAATATAAATGGTTGATACTTTGGTTTTCGTTCGTTTTCCTAAAAATAAGTCGGTAATCACTAAGTTTGGATCTTTAATTCGTTTTCGAATTAAGCCAAGATTGGTAGAATGATTTTCCGTAAAACTATCTTTTGGTCCTCTTATAATACTTTCGGAAGAAGATTCACTAATGCTTCTGGATAATTCTTTTCTGGTTTCAATGGCAATAGCTTTTGGATAACCATCTAAAAATAAACAAGTAAAGCCAGAAGCAAGATGAAAAAAGACATCCTCATAAGTGGTTAGTATTTTAACATTATTGCTTGGAATTTGATTTTGTAAATTTAAAAAAACTTTTTGAAAAAATTGTGGCTTTTTCGCATATACTAAAGCTTTTAAAATAAAATCGTTAATATTACTTCCACTACTAACACTTTCAAAATAAACCGTTGCGACCTTTTTTCCCTGAAAAGGCAAAACTCTAATTTTTAAATCTCCACTATTGGTACTAATTTCTTTGATATGATTTACCCATTTTTCCAGTTTTTTATCCATAGAATTCACCAATTTTAATATGTGATATTTTAAAAAAAATATGTACCATTTGTAAAGTTTACAATTTTTTTCTTTTTGTCTATGTTTTCTAAAAAATATTTGTGCTATGATTTTTATGGGAGGAATTTATGATAGAATTTGTCGTCGGAGAAGATCAAAAATTGATCCATGAAAAAGTAAAAGAATGTATTCATAAACTGATGATGAAAAATAATATGGATTATAAAATTATTTCTTTTTATGATTATGATAAAGCCTTTTTTTCTTTTACGAAAACAAAAAACAAATATCGAATTTATATTTTAGATATTGTTATGAAAAGTGCAACGGGACTTGATGCTGCCAGAAAAATTCGGCAAAAAGATATTACGAGTCTTTTGATTTTCTTAACGGCTTATGATCAAGAATTTAAAGAAGATATTTATAAAGGTCAATTTATGTATTATGCTTCGATTTCGAAAAGAGAAGAATATTCAAAAATTTTAGAAAAAACGTTACAAAGTGCTTTACATTTACTTGGAACGGTAAAAGCTCTTCGTTTTTATGATCAAAAAATTTTATATACGATTCCTTTAGAAGACATTTTGTATATTACAACCGATACGAATGCTAGAAAAACATTAATTATTACAAATTATACAACGTTTAAAGTGAGTAAAACACTTGCGAATATTGAAAAAAAATTAAGCAATACCTTTATTCGAACGCATCGATCTTGTATTGTCAATAAAGATCATGTGGTTTATATGGATATGAAAAAGCAAAAAATTTTTTTAGATAATCAAGAAACGTTAGGATTATTATCAAGAGCATTTAAGCAAAAGAAGATAGAAATTGGGTAACATGAATTTTATGCAACAGAATGAACCGTTCGTTCATTTTTTTTTGATTTAAAAAAATGGAATGTATAATAAAATGGGAGGAGGTAGTGTGATGTATGTTGTATGTGCGATTTTCGCTTTTTCTATTATTTTGAAAAAAGCTTTTTTTATCATTTGTTTAAAAAATGAGAAAACTGTTATCGAAAGATGACAAAATATTCACGTAAGAAAGGGTATTTTGTGATACAATTTCTATGGTGTTTGTATGAAGAACGTTGTTAAAATTTTTATTTTTTTCCTTTTTCTTGGAATTAGTTTTTTATTTAGTATCCAAGGATATTTTTCTTTGTGTTATGAAAAAGAAGTTTTATCATCTACAAAGAAAACTTATGACTTTGCGATAGTTCCGGGAGCTAAAATAGAGGATCAGGAACCTTCGCCGTTTTTAAAAGAGCGATTAGATAAAGCAATCCTTTTATATAAAGGGAAACAAGTAAAAAAAATTATTTTATCTGGTGGATATAATTCTACTTATAAAAAACATGAAACCGATGTTATGAAAGCATATTTACAAAAAAGAGGAATTCCTCTGGAAGATTTGATCATTGATCGAGCAGGCTTTTCTACGTATGATACCATTGCTCGGTATCAAGAGAAATTTCCCCAAAAAAGAGCAATCTTTATTACTCAAAAAGCGTATGCGAATCGTGCTCTTTATATTGCGAGAAAAAAAGATGCTTTGATTGATGTTATGGATTGTTCTACCGGAGAATATAATCTTTCTTTAAAGGCATATATTCGCGAGCTTTTAGCACCCGTAAAAGCAATTCTTGAAGTCCATATGGAAAAAAAACCAGAATATACCATTACAGAAAAAGATTTTGAAAATAGTAAATAGTTTACTATTTTTTTTAAACAATTTTTCTTTTTTTATGATATACTTATCATAGGTGGATGTTATGACAAAGAAAAAAAACTATTTTTTATTTTTTTGTGCAATTATGCTTGTGTTTTCTTTGCTTTTTGTTCCGTTTATGCAAAGTAAAGCAGATTCTGGATTTGATTTTGATTATGATAGTGGAGGATCTGATTTTGGAGGATCTGATTTCGGTGGATCGTTTGGTTCTGATATAGATTTATCCTATGGAGCTGGCTCTGGATCCGTTTCTTCTTTGATTGGAATTATTGCGTTTGCTACGGTTATTGTTATTATTCTCTTAATTAAGAAAAAACAAATGGCAAAAAATTATAATCCTGGTAGATTTTTAAATTCTTATGTAAGCGATGAGCAAATTCGTGCAATTCTTCCAAATTTCCAGAGACAAGAATTTTTGGACCGTGCTTATGATATTTTTGTAAAAGTACAAGAAGCTTGGATGAATTTTGATTTGGAAAGTGTCAGAAACTTATTAAGTGATGATATGTATAGTATGTATACTTCACAATTGGATACGTTAAAAATAAAAAATCAAAAAAATATTATGAAAGACTTTGCCTTAGATTACATGAATATCCAATCGATTAAAGAGGAAAATGGAAAAGTATCCATCGAAGTTTTATTAGATGTTGTATTTAAAGATTATATCATTAATACTATGACGAATGAAGTCGTTCGCGGTTTGGAACATGCAGGTTTTAAAACAACGTATGTATTGACTTTTGTCGTATCGAAAAATTTTGATCCAAATAGAGAAGTTACTTGTCCAAATTGTCATGCCAAAACAAAAGTAAATCAAGCAGGAAAATGTGAATATTGTGATTCTATTCTTGTAAATAATCAATATGATTATGTACTTACCAAAAAACAATTTATTAAAAAAGAAAGAAAATATTAGACAGGAGATTTGTTATGTTTGATAAAGAATATCATGAAGAAGAATTTAAAAGTAAAATCAATAATATGTTTATTCAAGTCTTGTATGCGATTATGCTTCAAGATATCGACCGAGTTCGTCACTTTTTAAACGAAGATTTAGAAAAGCAGTTAGAACAAAAAATTGAAGGTTTAAAACAAAAGAATCTTCGGCAAATGTATGATGAATTAAATGTGGCTGATGTTAAACTTATAAACATTACAGAAATGGAAGATCGTTTTGTAATCGATGCAGAAATTACGAGCAAATATATGGATTATCAAATGGATATGCAAGGAAAAATCATTTCTGGAGATTCGTCTAGAAGAGTTCAAAAAATTCATTTTTTAACTTGTGAACGTTATAAAAATGGAAAATCTCTTGGTCTTGTTCGAAGATGTAAAAGTTGTGGACATAGTATGAATCTTAGCTTAAATGGAAAATGTGAATACTGTGGAAGTATTTATAAACTAGAAGATTATGATTATGTTATTACAAAATTAAATTTTAATGAATTATAGTATAAAAAGAAAAAAATAGTTGATGATAAGAATGGTGATTCCTATGTATTATATCAACTGTTTTTTTGTTTATTCTTTTATCGGTTTTTGGTTTGAATGTATTATGGGAAAATTAATGGGAAATCGTTTTGAAAGTGGAATTTTATTTGGACCATTTACTCCTGTTTATGGAATCGGGGTTGTTTTAATTTTAATGTTATCCAAATTCTTTTTTCAAAACTTACATATGCCTAGATGGAAAGAAACAATAATTGTGTTTTTTATTTTAGTTTTTGCTTTAACCTTTATTGAATGGATTGGTGGAATTTTAATTGAAAAACTTTTCCATATTACCTTTTGGGATTATACCGATCTAAAATTTAATCTTGGAAAATATATTGCTTTAGAAATTTCTTTGGCATGGGGATTTTTGTCCTTGCTTTTAATTTATGTAATTCATCCTCTCTTAAGTGATTTTATTAAAAAAATTCCTCTATGGATTACTTATCTTTTAATTTTTGCGATTAGTATTGATTTTATTTGTACGTTTATGAAATATAAATTTGGATATTTTAAATAGAAAAGAGTTGCATCTTTTCTTTTTTTTTTATACCATAGGAAAGTCATAGAATAATACATATTACGAACATTTGTTTACAAAAAGTATTTACAAAAATATTTTTCAATGTTATACATGGTATATCAGAAAGAGAGGGGATCCTATGCACATCTTAAAAGGTTATGTATTTAGACTTTATCCAAACCAAAAACAAAAAGAAATTATAAATAAAACCATAGGATCTTCAAGATTTATCTATAATT
>CALVWH010000029.1 GCA_944364705.1 uncultured Bacilli bacterium
ACAAAGTTTGAATGAAATGAACTTGTTATCGACTTCTATAAAATAAGTTAAAAATTACAAACAAAAACGAGAATATTTTCCCGTTAATGCTTTAAATTTTTTGAGACATTTTCAAAAGTTATTGACATATGCGAAAAAAAACAAAATTAATCCAAATGTTCCATTTTCCCAATAATTTTCTGACAAATTGGATCATCAAAATTTTCTTTTAAAAATTCTTCACTATCCTCTTTTGCTTTTAATAAAATATTAAAATCTCTTCGAAAATCCGCCACTTTGAACTCCATATCTCCACTTTGTCGAACACCAAACAAATCTCCACTACCACGCATTTTAAAATCCTCTTCACTAATTTTAAATCCATCATTTGTTTGCGTCATAATTTTTAAACGTTCAACTTCTTGATTACTGATCAAATAACAATAATTTGTAAAAGAATTTCTTCCAACTCTACCTCTTAATTGATGCAAAGCCGATAATCCAAAACGAAAAGCATCGAAAATTACCATCATCGTTGCATTCGGAACATCCACTCCTACTTCAACAACCGTCGTACTAATTAAAATTTGAATTTCATTTTTACTAAAAGAATCCATAACTTCTTCTTTTTCTTGATTTTTCATCTTTCCATGAAGAAGTCCAATCGTACAAACTTTTCCAAATGCTTTTTGCATATGTTCATATAAATCATTTACATTCGTCAAATCAATTTTATCCGATTCCTCAATTAAAGGAGCAATCACATAAATTTGATGTTTTTCCTTTAATTGTTCATACATAGCTTCCAAAACATCACGAATTTCCTTTTCGCTCTTTACTCTCGTAATCACATCTTTTCTTCCCGAAGGCTTTGTACGAATATTCGATATATCCATATCCCCATATAACGTTAGCGCATACGTTCTTGGAATTGGCGTCGCACTCATATATAAAATATCTGGAGTAAGTCCTTTATTTTTTAAATTGCTTCTTTGATTTACGCCAAATCGGTGCTGTTCATCCGTAATTACCAATCCAAGATTATGATACATGACTTTTTCACTAATTAAAGCATGCGTACCAATCAATATTGAAATCTCTCCATTTTCTAAATCACGATAAATTTCTTTTCTTTCTTTTGCCTTTGTTTTTCCAGTTAATAAAGCTACTTTGATGGGATACTGTTCTAATAGTTTTTGAATCGTTTGGTAATGTTGAACCGCTAAAATTTCCGTTGGTGCCATAAGAGCCGATTGATAACCACTTAAAAAATTCATATACATTGCTATAACAGCAACAATCGTTTTTCCACTACCAACATCCCCTTGTAAAAGTCGGTTCATTCTTTTTTCATCCGTTAAATCCTCATAAATTTGATCAACCGCTTTCTTTTGATCTTCGGTCAAAGTAAATGGTAAATTTGACACAAAAGAGTCAATTAACAAACGATCAATCGATCTAGATAATCCAAGTTTATTTTTTTTATCTTTTTTTAAATAATTCATTTGTAACATAAAAACAAACATTTCTTCATATTTTGTTCGAAGTCTAGCTTTTTTTAAAGAAGGAATATCTTTCGGATTATGAAGGATATTTAAACTTTCTTCTTTCGATAAAAAATGATACTTTTCTTGATAAACCATTGGAATATTATCTTCTAATAAAAGATCTTCTTTTAGAGCTTCTAAAATAATTTGATGTAATTGATGATTACTAAGTCCATAAACCATATGATAAATTGGATGAATTTCAATTTGATTTCCAATCTCTTTTAAATAAATATCACTAGCAACCACTTGATGATGTTTTTTATCATATTTTCCAATAACCGTAATTTTTTTACCAATGGTTAAATGACTTTTCAAAAAAGCTCGATTAAAAATCGTTACTTGTAACAACTCTTCACAAGACAATTTAAAACTCATTTTATTTAAATTTCGATGAATATAAAAAACGGTTGGTATCGTTCCCACTACGCCATCAATCACAATTTTATCATCCTGATTTGCATTTTTTAAATCGCTACGTTTTATAATATCATAACGAAAAGGATAATAAAAAAGAAGATCTTCTAACGTTTCAATCGATAGTTTATGAAGGAGAGATAACGTTTGTTTCCCTACTTTTTTTATATCTGACAATGCTTTCATACATCACCTTCTTCTAAACTAACTCCCATTATAAAGAACCTTTGTTCGCATGTCAACAAAATTCATCAAAAAATACAAAAAAAATGCATTTTTTTCTTGACAAATATGCATTTTCATATTAGTATATGAAGTACCAATTCGATTTATACCGAATTGGAGCTAGTATCACACTAGCCAACCCCTTTTTATTCTTTTATTGAACAGTTCTTCAGGGGGACTGTTCATTTTTTTTTATAAAAAAATGATCTTTTTGATCATTTCATTTCACAAGTTACTCCATTTTCCATATCCGCATCACAAATAACGTCTCCATAAATTACATTAAAAAGGCGAACATTTCCTTCTTCATCCATTTTCCAGCGACCAGAATCAGGACGAGTTCCAGAAATTGGAATATCAGCAAGATCTCCTTGTTTTTCCATATTTGGATTTTCCAAAGACTGTTCTAAATAATAAAGACGGACCTGATCAAAAAGACCTATCGTTGTATTTTCGGCAGTCATAATGTTAAGATCATTTAACCTTTTTTGTCTTGCCAACATGCCAATACCAGCAACAATTCCTAAAATAAGGATAATAATTAATACAATAATTCCTATGATTGCTATCGGGCTTTTTTTCTTTTTTATGGTTCCTGAATTCATGACACACACTCCTATCCTATAAATAATAAAAAAAAAAAAAGAAGGAAAGACAATTACTTTTCTTCTAAATCTTCTAGCTTGACACTGACAAGTTTACTAACGCCAGATTCTTGCATCGTAATTCCATATAAGACGTCCACATATTCCATGGTTTTCTTTTTATGGGTAATTAAAATAAATTGTGTTTTTTCTTTTAATGTTTTTAAATATTCTCCAAAAGAAGCAACGTTGCTTTCATCTAAAGCAGCTTCTACTTCATCTAAAATACAAAATGGAACCGTTCGTGATTTTAGGATCGCAAATAGTAAACTAATCGCAGTAAAGGTTTTTTCTCCTCCGGAAAGCAAATGAATACTCCGTAAGCTTTTTCCTGGTGGTGATGCAACAATTTCTACTCCCGTTTCTAGTAAATTATTTGGATCGGTTAATTTTAAATCGGCATGTCCACCTTTAAATAAATCTTTAAAAGTTTCTTGAAAATTTGACCGAATAAGATCAAAAGATGTTTTAAAGTCACGGATCATAACGTCATCCATTTCTTTAATAATTTCTAACAAAGTACTTTCCGCATGAGATAAATCTTCTTGTTGTTGTTTTAAAAACGTATATCGTTCATTTTTCTTATCATATTCTTCTGGAGCTTCCATATTAATGGGTCCCATTTCACGAATATCTTTTTTTAACATACTAATTTTTAGTTCTGCTTCTTCGAAAGAAATATCTAAGAAATAATTTTTCTTTGCATTTTCATAAGTAATATTATAATTTTCATTTAAATCCGAAAGTAAAGAATCTAATTTAACATCATCTCGGTTAACTTCAATTTCTAATGTTTTCAATTCTTTATTTTTGGTGTTAAATAAAGCATTTTCTCTTCGAATCGTAAATTCGTATTCTTCTCTTTCTTCTTGTAATTCTTTTTTTTGCATCGTAATTTTATTTTTTAAACTTTCACATTCTTGTTTTTCTTTTAATACTTCGTAGTATCTTTCAATGATTTTATTTTCTTCTTCATCAATGGAACGATTTAGAACTTGTTCATTTCGATGAATTTCTTCTTCTAATTTTTTTAAGTTTTCATATTTGTCTTGTTTTGATGCATTTTTAATGTTTTTTTCTTCTTTAGAACTGATATAATTTTTATTTTCCAAATAATATTCATTGTCCACGGCTTTCATTTGCTGATCTATTTGATTCATTTCTTCTTCAATGTTTGTGATTTTATCTTCTAATGTTTGTTTTTCTTTTTCTTGTTTTTCTAAGTTGAATTTATCCATCATGGCACTATTTTCTTTTTGTTTTCCACCAGTAATCGATCCTCCAGGATGTAAAATTTCTCCGTCTAAGGTTACAATTTTATAGCGATGATCGGTTTGTTTTGCGATCTCGTTGGCATTTTCTAAGGTATCAGCCACAAGTACGTTTCCTAATTGATTTTCCATAATCTGTTTATATTGAGGATCAAATTTTATGAAATCAACGGCTAAGGAAAGGTAGCCTTTTAATGTATGAAAGGAACGTTCGATTTCTTCTGAAAATCTACGACTACGAATAATATTTTTAGGGAAAAAAGTTACACGACCTAAATTTTTTTCTTTTAAATATCTTATGGCTTCTTTGGCTACTTGTTCGTCGTCTACCACTAAAACTGATGACATTGTTCCTAACGATGTAGCAATCGCAGTTGCGTATTTTTCTTCCACTTCGAATAAATTTCCAATGGTATTATGAACCCCATAAAAGTTTCTTTCTAATATTTTGCGTACAGGATACGGTAAATTACTTTGTTCTTCGATTGCTTGTTTTAATTTTTGTATTTTAATTGCTACATTTTCTTTTTCTCGAATGGTTTGATATAAGGTTTGTTCTAATCCTTGTCTTTTTTTATTTAAATTTTCACGGTTAGAAAAAATTTTTTGTAAATTTTCTTCTTGTTTTTTTAGTTGTTCTTCGAACATTTGAATTTCTTCAGCTATTTTCTCAATTTCTACTTCGAGTGCTAATTTTTGTTCTTTTAACGATACAAAAATGGTATGAAGTTTGGAATCTTCCACTTCGTATTTTTTTCGTTCTAAAAGCATTTGTTTTTCGCTATTGATTTTTTCAAGTTTGGTTGTTAATTGTAAAAGTCTTTGACTTTCTTCGCTTTCTTTTGTTGTTAGATCTTCGATTTTGTGTTTATATTCTAAAATTTTTACTTCACTTTTTGAGTTGGTTGTTGTAAGGGTTAAAATTTGTTCGTTTAATTCTTTTATTTTTTCTTTGTTTTTTTCATAACGATCGTGAATTTTGGTAATTTGATCGGTTAAATAAGAAATATCTAGTACTTTTAATTGATCGTATTTTTCTTGGTATTCTAAAGCTTTTTCTTTTTGTTTTTTTAATGGTTTTAAATCTTCTTCTAGTTCGGTTAAAATATCGGCTACTCGTTTCATGTTTTCATGTGTTTTTTCTAGTTTTCGAAAAGATTCTTCTTTTCTTTTTTTGTATTTTAAAACTCCAGCAGCTTCTTCAAAGATGACTCTTCGATCTTGTGGTTTGGTTAAAATAATTTCATCGATTTTTCCCTGTGAAATAATGTTGAAGCTTTCTTTGGCGATTCCGCTATCTAATAGTAAATCAGTAACATCTTTTAATCTACATTTGGTGTTATTAATATAATATTCATTGCTACCGTCTTTATAAACAATTCTTTTGATGGATACTTCTGCATAATCTAAGGGTAAATAATGATCTTCATTATTAAAAACTAAAGTTACGGATGCAAGTCCTTGACTTTTTCTAGATTTGCTTCCAGAGAAAATTACATCGGTCATATTACCATCTCCACGAAGGGATTTTACGGATTGTTCTCCTAAGACCCAACGAACGGCGTCGACCACATTACTTTTTCCGCTTCCATTCGGTCCAACAATTCCTGTTGTTCCTTTTCCTAAAGTAATGGTAATATGATCTGCAAAGGATTTAAATCCATGAGCTTTAATTTCTTTTAAATACATAACGATCAACTCCAGACTTTTTCATTATACAAAAACTAAGGAAAAAAAACAAGGAATTATCCTTGATCTTTTTCTAATTTTGCAAGTACTGCTTTGGTAGCTTTTACGGCTTCTTGTCTTACGCTTTCTGCTGCTTTTTCTAATACAGGAGTTCCTTTTTCTTTTGCATATTCTTTTAATTCTCCTGCTTTTTTTACTAAAGCTTCTGATTTTTCTTTCGCAATTTTTAACACTTTTTCTTTATCTAGATCTTCTAATTCAGCTTTTAATTCATTTAATTTTGTTTCTAGTTGTACTTTTACTTCTTCTTTATCAACTTCTTTAATTTTTTGTAACAATTCGTCCATTTTCTTTTTTAATTCTTTTCTTGTTTTTTCTCCTTTTTCAGGAGCAAATAAAATTCCTAAAGAAGCTCCAACAGCTGCACCTAAAACAAATTTTCCTACACCACTTTTTTTCTTACTCATCTTCTTTTTCCTCCTTTTTTCTAAATAGTTTATTCACTTTATCCATAATAAATGATAGAATTTTATCATTTACTTTGACAATAAAATCGGTACTTTGATCAATCATAGAAAACATGCCATCTAAAGAATTTAATTTTTGATTTACATCGTCAATGGTTTTATTTGCTTTTTTTAATGTTTTTAGCAAATTTATAACTAGGATGATTAATAAAACTAGGAGTACAATAAACAAAAGGTTAATAAATACTGGTAAAGATTGTTCGAAACAACTCACTTTTTATCCTCCTTTTCGTCGTATAAAGTATCGATGAATTGGAATAAATCGTCTTCTTTTGATGTTGTTTCATGAGGGTGATTTAATTCTTCTTCTACCATGTTATCTGCTAGTTCTTCTTTTTCTTCTTCAGTTAATGTTTTTTTCTCAATGTTTTTATTTTTTTCTTCTCGGCTAAGAGATATATGATCAAATTCTTCAAAAATATCAAAAAGTTCTTTTTCTTCTTTTTCTGGTTCTTGTTCTTTGGCAAGATTCATTTCTAAATCATCTTCTAAAGTTCCATAAGCTTTCTTACGTATATCATCAACCGTAATTTCTGGTTTTGCCGGACTTTTGATAATTTTTGTTTCTTTTTTGTCTTGAATATCTTCTCGTTTATAGTTTTTATCTAAAACTCCATAGATCGGTGAAATAATTGGTGTTGGTTTAAACACTTTTTTTTCTTCTCTTTTCATCCGAATACTGGTATTTCCTTGATATAATTCTTTTTCTTTTTTATCGTTTCGATAGGCTTCACGGTAAGAAGGTTCGTTATATTTTTTTTCACGAAGTGGTGGTTCTTCTACCTTTTTTTCTGATTGTTTTTTTATTTCTTCAAAATCTTTATCATCAAAAAATACGGGAAAAGAAAATTTTTCTTCTTTTTCTTCTTTCTTTTCTGGTTTTGGTTCTTCCACTACTTCTTTGGAAACTGCCGGTTGTTCTTTTGGTATTTCTACTTTCGGCACTTCTACTTTTGGCGTTTCTGTTTTTTTCTTACTTGGCGCCGGTATTTCTACCTGAATGGTTTCTTTTTTTATTGGCTCTTCTTCTACTTCGACTTCTTCCGTAAACATGTTTTTAAATTTTTCTAAAAGTTTCATAAGTCCCCACCTTTATTTGCCATCCTCGACTACTTCTAGAAAGTAATTGTTGGCTTTTTTTGATTCAAAAATATCATATTGTTCTTCTTTATTTACAAAATAATCATCTTGTAACATAATTTTTATAACTTTATTATTAAATTTAATGGTTGATAAAATATAAGAAGCATCTAAAACCGCATCGTTGATTTCTTCTTTGTTTACGAGGCATTCTATTTTCGCGTAATTATACATAAACTCGATAAAATATAAATCGTCGGAAACTTGATTGATTTCTAAATATCCTTTTTTATTCTTTCCTTCTAGTTTTTTTGAATAATAGGCATCTTTATTTTCTTTATAATTGATTTCTTTTTTATGATAGTAACTAATAACATCTACATATAAATAATAGTAGTTTCCTTTCGAATATAATTTTTCGTTATATTCGTCCGTATCAATATAAGTAACTCCTCTTGGTACGTAATATTTGTACCCTTTTCCAATACGATTAAATAATTTATTTTCTTTTGATAATACAACACTGGTTGTGGTATCAATATCTTCATTTATTCTTACAACGCTGCATCCGGATAAACAAAGAGCCATCAACAATAAAATCAAGAATTTCTTCATATTTCACCACTCTTACTATAAGTATATCAAAGTTTTGAAAGAAAGCAAAGTTTTTTGCTTTTTCGGGTGTCAAAAAGTGTAAAAATTACTTTTTTACTTTGACATAATAAATTGGAACCATTCTTTTTTTCCATTTTTCTTCATATTCTGTTTCTATATTATCTTCTTTTTCATCTTCGGATAAATTTAAAGAAATTTCTTCTATATGATATCCGTAATCTGTAAAACTTTTTAAAGAGTATTCGAAAAAATGGCGATTGTCTGTTTTTTGCTCAATTTGTTTTTCCGTTTGCATTATATCATCATAGAAAGATAAAAAATTGTCGCTTGTTAGTCTTCTTTTCGTATGTTTTTTCTTTGGCCAAGGATCTGAAAAATTTAAATAAACTTTTGTAATTTCATGATCAAAAAGCGTTGGTAATTCTTTTGCATCAAGACATAAAAAACATAAGTTTGGAAGAGAATCCGTTACTTTATCAAGGGCTTTTACTAAGACACTAGAATACTTTTCAATTCCAATATAGTTAATTTGCGGATTTCTTTTTGCTTTTTGAATAATAAAGTTTCCTTTTCCCATCCCAATTTCCATTTCTATTGGTTGGTTGTTTTGAAAAACCGTTTGCCATTTTCCATGATATTTTTGTGGTTCTGTTATCACCATCGGATGAGAAAAAACTTTTTCGTCTGCTCCTTTAATATGTTTTAAGCGCATAAAATCAACTCCTTATTTCTGGCTTTTTCATTATAACATGAACATTTTAAAAAAAAAAGCATATACTTTATCAGAAATGGAGGATTGTAAATGAAAAAAGATCGTAATTATATGCCATATCCTACCTATCCAATGAATCCTATGACAATGAACCCTATGATGAGTTATCCAAATGTAGGAAGTATGGTTCCAAATCCCTCTTTAGATATCGAAAATATTCAAGGGCAAATCAATATGTTAGATCGTAGAGTTTCTGATTTAGAAGCTGCGATGAATAAAAGTACCCAAAAATATAATACAAATGACTATCATGTCATGTAGCTTATAAAAGAAATAATAACTTAATATAAAGAAAAACTAAGAAAAGAAAAGCGATAAAAGAGCAAACAGCTAAAATGCTCGTTCCCCCTCGCCTTTCAAGAACATTCTTATAAGATTGTGGATCACAATCTTTTTTTATTTTCTGAATGATACGATTTGCTTTTTTTAAATAATAAGGATTAAAAAGTGCACCATAAAGGAAAAAACGAAGTAAAAATGCATAAAAAACAAGTAAATAACCAAGCGAAGCTTTTGGAATATTCATCATGATAAGTAAAAAAATCAAAAATTCCAAAACAATAGAAACAACACCTAGAACATAGCATTTTCGATATAAGAAATAAAATCCTCCGAAAAAAGCAGCAGATAAATTGGCTGGTTTATATAAAAATTGATCTCTTTTTTCACCTAAGAAAATATCTAAATCCGTTGTTTTCATATCCACTTTGGTTTGAATTTGAATTTCTTTTCCCTCTTTATCTAACATATATCCACATTTCATACAAAAATTTGTTTTATTTTCCGTACCACATTTAGGACACTTCATACGACCACCCCTTCTATTGTATCATAGATTTTTTTCTATGTACTAGACAAATAGGAAAAAAAAGTTTATAATGGTTGCGTTAGGTTTCAGACGAAAAAGAAAGGAGTTTTTATGAAATCAATAAACGACAAGTCGACCAAAATATTTGCTTTAGGTGGACTTGGAGAAGTTGGGAAAAATATGTATGTTATCATGCATAATAACCAAATTATTATAACGGCTGCTGGAATTAGTTTTCCAGCAGGAGAAATTTTAGGGATT
>CALVWH010000030.1 GCA_944364705.1 uncultured Bacilli bacterium
AAATATTAAAAGTAATAGATGAAGTAGGATTAACTAAATATAAAAATACTAAGGTATCTAAGCTATCTGGTGGACAAAAACAAAGAGTTTCCATTGCTAGAGCATTAATCAAAGAACCAAAAATGATTTTAGCCGATGAACCAACCGGAAGTTTAGATGAAGAAACGGGAAGACAAATTTTCGAATTATTAAAAGATCTTAGCAAAGATAAATTAGTAGTTATTGTCTCTCATGACCGAGAATCTGCAGAAACATATGCCGATGCGATTTTAGAAATTCACGATGGAGAAATTATAAAAAATACCATTTCAAAGGAATCAGAAGAAGGAACCTTTAAAATTAAAAAATCTTCGTTTCCATTTCCTTTCTTACTAAAATTATCCTTTTTAAACTTAGGACATAAAAAATTAAAATTATTTTTTACCATACTATTAATTTTCGCATCTCTTACGTTTTATGGAATTTCCAATATTTTATCCATTCAAGATGTTCCATATTCTCATGCCAAAGCCATGAACGACAACAAAGAAGAAAAATTGACCTTTAAAAAATTAACGTTTGATCCTTATAGCCAAAGCTATTACGATAGTGGTCTGGAAACGTTAAACGAAGAAGATCAAAAATATATCAAAGAAAAAAGTGGAGAAGACTTATATCCTGTGTATATATTTAATGAAGAAAATCGAACCGTAGGTTTAGTCAATAGTTTAGAAAACTTTAAAGAAGCTCCCATTTATTATGGATCCATTCTATCCAATAATCTATATTTTGTCGAATTAACAAAACCATTAAACGAAAAAATCCTTGGAAGAATGCCAGAAGCAGAAGATGAAATTTTAATTCATAGCTATTTAGCAGAACTTTTCATGTATCATGGCGTTTTATTATACTCTGAAGATCCTTTAAAAATAAAAGAAGAATATTATAAACCAGAAAGTTTTCAGCAAATATTAGACGAAGGAAAATATTTACAATTTGGAAGTTATAAATTAAAAGTTGTTGGTATTATTGAAGACGATACCGAAGAATTTTCTTATTTAAAAGAAAGAAAAATGGAAACGGCCATAACTCCAACTTGTAATTTCTTTGGAATTTGTAAAGATGAAGATGGAAGAGATGAATTTTATAAAAAAATAGTAAATCCCGCGTATCAAGTATATGTAATGGAAAATTTCCATGAAAAAGTTCCTCTAGAGGCAAATACAGAAGTCGATGGAAATCTTTATCAAACAAAAATAAAAATAGACGATAAATCTTTAAACGATGATCAAACGTATCGATATCCAGATAAAAAAATTACGTTCCTTACGAAAGAAAAAGAAGAGACCAGAGATACTTTAAATATCAATGAAATCATCATTAATGAAAGTACTTTAGATCGTCTTTCTATGAATCGTTATGAGGAAGCAAAAAGAAAATATATTGAAAATTATCAAAAACAAATGAAACCGATCGAAGATGAGATCAAAAGCAAAGTTCAAAAAAATAATCAACTTATGGAAGAATATCAAAAGAAAGTAAAAGAATTAGAAGAAAAACAAAAAAATGGACAAGCTTTAGAAGAAGAAATTCCATATCCTACCTTAGAAGAAATTCCAGATGTGGAAATTAAAGACGAAGATACGTTAACCAAAGAATTTTTACAAAACTATTTGAAAGAAAATGATTTTATTGGAAAAGAAATTACGTTATCTTTTCTTCCAAATGAAGAAAGAGAGTATCTTACTAGACATGATTATGAACACGTAAAAATTATCGGAGTTTCTTTTGAAGATAAAAACTACCTTAGCACCAATTTAGCAAAAGAAGTCATGAAGAAAAATGCTTCCTTAACTTCTTTCATTAGCTACGAAGATGATCCAGAAGTTTTAGAAAGGTTATTTACCGATTTTCCAATAACCGGAAAAAAATATGCGATTTCAACAATGTATAGCGAAATTATCGGACAAGTTTCTTCTTCTTTGAAAAGCCTTGGAACATTTGCTTTTTATGCTAGTTTAGTGTTTGCGGTTTTTGCGTTTATTTTACTTGTCAACTTTATCGTAACTTCGATTTACGATAACAAAAAAACAATTGGAATTTTAAGAGCACTTGGTACAAGAAAAAAAGATGTGTTTAAAATCTTCTTATGTGAAGGATTCTTTATTGGCATTTTTGCTTTGATTCTTACTTTTGCTGCTTTATTCTTTTTCATGAACTGGTTAAATGCTTACATTACAGAATATTTATTTTTTGAAGTAACCTTTATTTTATTCCCAATCAAAGCTAGGCTTCTTTTAATTCTTAGCGTTATTGTATCCATTTTACTAGCAAGCTTTTTAACTTCCTTTAAAATTTCAAAAATGAAACCAGTAGATGCGATTAATAATAAATAGACCTTTTGGTCTTTTTTTGATATAATAATGTTAGGTGATCATGCATGTTATATTTTGATTATAGTGCAACAACGAAACCACTCGATGAAGTGTTAGAAACGTTTACCAAAGTTTCGAAAGAATTTGTAGGGAATCCAAACTCTTTGCATTCCCTTGGAGTAGAATCGAAAAATTTAATTGATGCAAGTACAAGACAAATTGCTGAAATTTTAAACGTCCAAGACGATGAAATTATTTATACCAGTGGTTCTTCTGAATCTAACAATCTTGCTATAAAAGGAATTTCCGAAGCTTACCAAAATCGAGGAAAACATATCATTACAACGCCATTAGAACACTCTTCAATTTATGGACCTCTTGGTTATCTACAAAAAAAAGGATATGAAGTTAGTTTTTGTAAATTAAAAGAAGATGGAACGATCGATTTAGAACATTTAGACTCTTTGATTCGCAAAGATACTATTTTGGTTAGTATTGCTTTAGTGAATAGTGAACTTGGTGTTCGCCAGCCAATAGAAGAGATTGGAGAAAGGTTACAAAAATATGATCATGTATTTTTTCATGTCGATGCAACGCAAGCGATCGGAAAAATAAACATCGATTTTTCAAACGTAGATTTATTTAGTTTTTCTGCTCATAAGTTTTTTGGGATAAAAGGAATTGGTGCATTAATCAAAAAGAAAAATGTTCGCTTAGAACCTTTGATTCATGGAGGAAAAAGTACAACAAAATATCGAAGTGGAACGCCAGCACCGGCTTTGATCGCTTCGCTTGCCAAAGCTCTTCGCCTTGCTTATGAAAATTTTGATTCAAAATTAGATTATGTTACAAAATTAAATCAAGAATTAAAACAATTTTTAAGTTCTTTCGATCAAATTGCGTTAAATACAAATGATAAATGTATTCCTCATATTTTAAATTTTAGTGTTCTTGATCAAAAACCAGAAACCTTTCTTCATGCTTTAGAAGAAAAAGATATTTTTATCTCAACCCAAAGTGCTTGTTCTACAGCAAATCAATCATCTGCCGTTTATGCATTTACC
>CALVWH010000031.1 GCA_944364705.1 uncultured Bacilli bacterium
GAATAAGCAAGAATCACAATGACTGCAAATAAAATACTTATTGGTGAATACATTACGTCTACACCTTCATAAATGGTAAACATATTTTGGGAAAGAAATAAAGAAAGAACAGCTAATAATAAACTAATAATTCCTGTAATGACGGAAGAAACTGTAACTCCTAAAAATTTCCCAACAATAATATCTCGGCTTTTAATAGGAAATGTAAGCAACGTTTCCAAGGTTCCTCTTTCTCTTTCTCCTGCTGTCGTATCCGTAGCGGGATAAGTTGCAGATACCGTAATAGCCATCAAAATAAATAAGAACGCATAATTTTTTATGTAATTTGCAAAGAAATTTTCTTCTTCCACAATTTTTTCTTCTATGGTAATAATATCTAAAACTTCTTGAGCGTTCATATTGTGTTCTTGTAAATATTTTTGCTGAAGCAATTGTTTATAGGAATTATAATAAGATTCCATAAACGCTATTGCATACGTACTGTTATCAGATCCATTGCTATGAAGAATATATTTGTTTTCTTCTTTGGTAATATATAAATCAATTTCATCCTTTTCATACATTTCCTTTAATTCTTCTTCGGTTCCAAGTACTTCATCAATATTCATTTCTTTGGCTAAAGACTTTTCTTCTTCCGTCATTTCATAAGCAAACCCAATATGATTATATTCTTCCACTCCTTTTTTGGTCTGAGATTCAAATAAAGCAGACATTCCAATCACAAGTAAAGGGATAAAGATTGGAATTACGAGCATCATTGCTAAAGATTTTTTATCTCGAAATAATTCTCTTAATTCTTTCTTTAAAATATTCCATAAATTATTCTTCATGTAAGTCTCCTCCTAACAAAGTAAAAAAAGCATCTCGTAAATTTGTTGTTTTCGTATCTTTTTTGATTTCTTCTGGAGTTCCCATTTTTATGACTTGTCCTTTATTGATCATAATTACTCGGTCACAAATGTTTTCTGCTTCTTCCATATAATGCGTAGAATATAAAATGGTTTTTCCTTTTTCTTTTTCTTCTTTTATAAAATTTAAAATGATTTGACTAGAAATAATATCTAACCCTGTTGTTGCTTCGTCTAAAATGTAATATTTTGGATGATGAACAAAACATCTAGCAATATTTACTTTTTGTGTTTGTCCCGTGGAAAGGTTTTCAATTTTATTGTATAAGAAGGATTCCATCTTTAAAAATTTTGTAACTTCTTTGATTCTTTTTTCAATTTCGTTTTCTGGAACATTATAAATATCGCAGCACATTTTCAATAATTCATAAGCAGATAACGTATCATATAATTTGGTATTTCCAGATAAATATGCGATATTTTGTTTTATTTCAATTTCATTGTTTTTATAATCCATTCCATCAAACGTAATCGTTCCAGACGTTGGTTCTAATATTCCGGAAACCATTCGAAGAAGGGTTGTTTTTCCTGCTCCATTAGGGCCTAATATTCCAATAATTTCTCCATCGTTTGCTTCAAAAGAAATATTTTTATCAGCATAAAATTCTTCTTTTTCTTTTTTATTTTTATTTCGTATAAACGTTTTGGTTACTTTGTTTACTTTAATCATGTCTGTTTCCTTTCTTTTTATCTATTTTTATGTTTTTTTCTTTTAAATTCTTTTCCTCCTTACTAATCTTTTTCATTATAGCATTTCTCAAAAAAGAAGTCATTAGTTTCTAAAAAAATACTTTCTCTTTTCTTATTCTATTTTTTTTATTAAAAATCCTTTAAAAAAAACGACCAAAAGTCGTTTACCTGTCATTTTTAATTTTTATTAATTTAAGCTGTGCTTCTTCTAATAAGACCGATGGATCTGGTTCTGGTATGGAATAATCTTCAAGAAGGAAAGGATTTATTTCGATGTTTCCAGGTAAATCAAACAGTGTTTGATTTTGTAGATTTTGATTATTTAAGTAAGCCTGAGCATTTACGAGCATTTGGAAACATTCTACTTGTTCATGTCTTTTTGCACTCATAATGGCATTATCTCCATCCAGGCATCTAGCATTAATATCGGCATTTAATAAAATTAAGGTTTGTAAGATTTCTTTATTTCCATGACGAGCACTTGCCATGGTTGCTGTTGTTAAATAGTTGTTGGTTTGATTTACATTTGCTCCTGCTTTTATTAAAGCAAAAAACGTTTTCACATAGTTTTTTCGTGCACAAATGAGTAAAGGAAAATCTCCTTTTTTTTCATTTTTAAATTCAATATTTGCGCCACGATAAATAAGTTCTAATGCTTTTTCATAATCGTCTTGAAAGCTTTTTTTGGAAATAAGTTTTAAAAGTTCTTCTCCTAAAGATTCTTGGACTTCTTTGGTTGCTTGTTTTATTTTTGCCCGAAAAGATAGGATACTTTTAGAATCAAGACCATATTTTTTTAGCCATTCTTGTTTTTGTTTTTCTAAAAAAAGTAAACTTGTATTATTCATGAGTGAACACTTTCCTTTTTCCTTTTAAAATTTCTTTGGATGTAAAAACTGCTTGATCTTTCTCTTTACAAGAAAACATATTGGTTATCTTTTTTAATTCTTCTAAATTTTCTATCTTATCTTTTCTTATCATAGAATAAACATGATCTTTTACTTCTTCAAGTTCTAATGGAAAATCGTTATAAATTAATGCATGAAGATCATAAGTTCCCATAGATTCAAGAGCATCTTCTTCTATTTGCCCTACGGTTTTCTCTTGTAACTGATAGGTTTCTAAAGCAAAGGAAAGAAAGTTTTCAATATCAAGAATAGCGGTAGATGGAATCACTGGATAATTGGATAAAATTCGATATCTTTGTTCCTGTTTTTCATCGAAATCTTGAATAGCAATTACTTTTTGATCGCCTTCTTCTTTCAATAAAATGCCGTATTTAATACAGCAGAAGTCAATATAAATTATCATGAAGAAGAAGATATAAAGCAGATCTATCTAGCTTTTATGAGAGGTACTCGTGCATTTTTTAAAAAATATAATGAAAATCACACCATCCCTATTACAACCGTTTCCATTGGTGGATATCGAAATAT
>CALVWH010000032.1 GCA_944364705.1 uncultured Bacilli bacterium
TTTATATTTGATAAAGTTACAAATGCCAAAGGAATGTTTTATCTAATGACAACAAAATCATCTGGTGCAATAGTCTATGTCAAAGATAAAGATTCCCAAACGTTTGTATTGAATACAACGAGAGTACCAAGTGATTGGGATACTTCAAATGTTGTATATGAAATGCCGATTTTAAGACAATGGGCAAGTGGTAGTACCGAAGACTTCCATAATGCAACTTATAGAGAAAACATCAAAACCGCAACCTTTGTCAATCATCATAATGTACCAAGTAACGCCAAAGCATCATGGAATGTATCCGAAAGTGGAAACGATTCTGTAGTCGCATGGGTAGTAACGAATAGTAGTGATTCAAGTAAATATGATTTATATATTGGAGGAGATTCTAGAGGAGTTTATGCAAGCCCATGGTCAAACTATTTATTTTATAACTTTCCGTCTTTAGAAACAATTGATCTTAGAAATTTTAATACTAGTGGATCAACAACAATGTCTAGTATGTTTACTTCTTGTGGAAAATTAACAAATATAAATGTACAAGAATTTGATACATCACGTGTAACCGATATGTCATTTATGTTTGCAAATTGCCAAAGTTTAACCACTTTAGATCTAAGTAATTTTAATACTAGCCAGGTTCAAAATATGAGTGGTATGTTTAATTTTTGTATCAGTTTAACGAGTTTAGATGTAAGTGGATTTATTACAACAAAGGTAACAGATATGTCATCTATGTTTGGCGTTTGTAGAAGCTTAAAAACTTTGAGTATAAGCAATTTTGATACTAGCCAAGTTCAAAATATGAGTGGCATGTTTAGTTCTTGTGTCAGTTTAACGAGTTTGGATGTAAGTGGATTTATTACAACAAAGGTAACAAATATGTCTAATATGTTTGGAAATTGCCAAAAATTAACCACTTTAGATCTAAGTAGTTTTAATACTATCCAGGTTCAAAATATGAGTGGCATGTTTAGTTCTTGTGTCAGTTTAACGAGTTTAAATTTAAAAAACTTTAATATTAATAATGTAACTAATTTTGCAAATATTTTTTTGACCGTAAAAGATAATTTAAAAATAACCACAAATTCAAATACTCGGACAAAAATTTTGAGTTTAACTTATCCAAATCGACCAGCAGCTTGGAATGACAGCAATTTTGTTATTGTATAAAAGAAGAAAACAAAAATTTCTTCTTTTTTTTTCTTTTCTTCATAAAATAAAATAGGTGATGGTATGAAACCATTAAAACAAATTCGTCAATACATCTTTGAAGAAGAATTTAAAATAACCATATTAAAAAACCAAATTAATGTTGTTAACTATACCTCTTTAGGACACTTTGATGAAAAACAAATCATTTTATATCATGATCAAAATATCCTTATTATTAAAGGAGAAGCATTAAGTGTTACCAAACTTTTAAACGATGAAATCTTAATTGTTGGAAAAATAAAAACAATAGAATTTAGGTGAAATATGAAAAATGGCTTTTTAAAAATTTTTAAAAATACATATACCCTTACCATAAAAGGAAAAAACATAGAACGTTTTTTACACCGAATTACCAATCATAAAATAGAAATTTATCATATCAAAAGAAAAAAATATAATGAAATCCAAATTACCATAGATAAGAAAGATTATGATGAAATTTTAAAACTAAAAACCATTTATGAAATATCAATTTCCGATATCCATGGAATCATAAAGATCAAAAAAACATTAAAATTTCATAAAATCCTTCTTTTTTTTCTATGCGTTCAAATTCTTATTCTCCTTTTCTTAACCCATTTAATTTTTGAAATTGAAATCGTACATACCGATCATGAACTTCGCAATCTTTTAAAAGAAGAACTAGAAAAATATGGAATAAAAGAAAAAAATTTCAAAAAAAGCTTTCAAGAAATTCAAACAATCAAACAAAAAATATTAGAAGAAAATAAAGATAAAATCGAATGGTTAGAAATTGAAAACGTTGGGACAAAATATATTGTCCGTGTAGAAGAAAGAGAGCAAAATACACAAAAAAAAGAAAATCCTCCTCAAAATATTGTTGCGAAAAAACCAGGAATTATTCGTCATATCGAAGCAACCGAAGGAGAGATTGTAAAAAGTAAAAATAACTATGTAACAACCGGAGAAGTTTTAATTTCTGGAAGTATTTCCTTAAATGAAGAAATCAAAGAAAATAAAAGTGCAAAAGGAAAAGTATATGCAGAAACTTGGTACAAAGTAACCGTAAATTATCCATTATCTTATTACGAAAAAAAATACTTTGACGAAGAAAAAGAAGTATACGCCATTCGTTTCTTAGGAAAAACCTTCGAACTATTTAACTTTCACCCTTGGAAACAAAAAGAAGAAACATCCAAAACCATTGTCAAAAACAATCAATTACCAATCTCTTTCGAAAAACAAAAACAAAAAAAAATCGAAATCATTGATAAAACCTATACCAAAAAAGAAGCCATTCAAGAAGCTAGAAAAGCAGCTTATAAAAAAATGAAACAAACATTAAAAGAAGACGAAAAAATTCTTATGCAAAAAGATTTGAAAGTTACCGAAAAAAATAGTACAATAGAATTAGAAAGTTTTTTTACAGTGTATGAAAATATAACTGCTTATGAAGAGATTGTGAGTGAGGAAAGTGCTGAGACAGACCATCCTTAATATTTTACTTAATGTTTGGCCAATGATCGTAATTATTGCCACCATTTTGATTACCTTAAGAATCAGTTATTTAATCATTAATAAAAAGGAATTTGTTTTTTACCGAGAAATCTTATTTTTGGGATTTGCCATCTATGTCATTAGTTTGTTTCACACGGTAACCTTTCAAGATGTCGATTGGTCGACATCCAATTTTATTCCTTTTAAAGAAATGTTTCGATATCAATTTGGATCCGATTTATTTTTACGAAATGTCATAGGAAATGTTCTTTTATTTGTTCCCTATGGATTTTTTCTAAATTATTTTTTACGTTTAGAAAAACCAAAAATACCCTTTATTCTAATTACAATTTTGTCCTTAACCATTGAATTTACACAACTTTGCATCGGAAGAGTCTTCGATGTGGATGATATTCTTTTAAACATTATTGGAGGAATGCTTGGATTTTACCTTTTCTTTTTTTGTAACAAACTAAGAGAAAAATTTCCAAAAATTCTGAAAAAAACTTGGATTTTAAACATTCTAGTTTCTATTTTCTTAATTTTAATGGTATTATATTTATTAGGACATATCAAAGGGGGAGGATTTTTATGAATGATGTAGAAATTTTTAATGAAACAAACGAAGAAATAAAAGAAATATCGGAAATAGAAAAAGTAATTCACTTTGCTTTAAAAAAATTAGACATTACTGGAACTGAATTTGATATCATTTTCGTTGATAATAAAAAAATTCACGAAATTAATAAAACTTGGAGAAATGTAGACCGGGAAACCGATGTGATTTCTTTTGCTTTAGAAGATAATAAAGATATGCCAAAAATTGGGGCAAGAATATTAGGAGATATTTACATTTCCTTAGATAAAGCAAAAAGTCAAGCCTTAGAATATGGACATTCTTTAAAAAGAGAACTTTGTTTTCTAAGTATTCATGGGCTTTTACATTTACTTGGTTACGATCATCAAACAAAAGAAGAAGAAAACGTAATGTTTTCTTTACAGAAGGAGATTTTAGATAGTTATGGGATTAAAAGAGAAGTTTCTAAAGAACAAAAAAATCATTCGTAATAAAGACAATGGAAGTGCTGCCATTCGGTACTATAAAAGTTTTCGGCATGCGATTGATGGAATTATTTATGCTTTTGTTTGCGAACATAATATGGTAATTATTTTACTTGCAGCCTTTTTCACCGTTATTGCAGGTTTTGTATTTAACATATCCGATTTCGAATGGTTATTTTGTATTATTATGATAGGTCTTGTTATGGCAGCTGAAATGATCAATACCGCAATCGAAGCAACGATCGATTTAATTACCGATAAAATGCACCCTTTAGCCAAAATCGCAAAAGATACTGCATCATCCGCAACGTTAATTTTATCAATTACTGCCTTAGTTGGAGCACTCATCATCTTCTTGCCAAAGGTTCTTGAAATCTTATGATTGATGATCTCAAACGCGAACAAGTCATTACCGTTACTTATGTAAATCGGAAATATCAAATTTATTTATGTAACGTCACGAAAAATAGATATATACCACTGCAAAAAATAACCAGTCTCGATCTTTTATTACAAATGCCAATGGAAATCAAACAATTTGTGAAAAAACCAGGAATTGTTTTTTCCATTCGCTATCAAACCGATAAAAAATTATATCAGCTTCGTTTAAAACGGCAAAAAAGCTCAGGTTCTTACCAACCAATATTAAAAGTAAAAAGTTATACCATGGAAGATGCTTGGAATTTAATGAGATATGCTTTTCTTCATTTAATTTTAGAGCAAAACAATCAACAAAGAAAAATATTGCAGAAAAGGAAATAAAGTATGAAATTAACGACATTAGAAACACAACTAAAAGAAGGAAAATATTACATAGTTCGTCTTTGGCAAGGAAAACCACTTGGTTTTTTTTACATCGTTCACGAAGATACCTTTGTTCATTTAAAAGATGATGATTTCTTAGCAGAAAAAATAATCAAAAAAAGAGAAGATTTCTTAAAAGCTTTACAAAATCATGAACTTCTTCTTTTTTCTTATGAAAAAAATCAAAACCTTTATGAACTTCGTAAAATAAAACCAGTTTTAGAAGACCCTTGTCAAATGAGAATAAAACATGAAGTTTGCCAAACCTATCAAGGAAAAACTATCGAAGAAATGATTGAAACAAAGAAAAAAAATAAAATATTAAGGAGAAACATATGAAAGAAAAATTATTAAAAATATTAGAAAACTCTTATAGTCCTTATTCTAAATTTCGCGTCGCAAGCATTGCGGTTATGAACGATGGAACTTTATTTACCGGAGTAAATATCGAAAATGCCTCTTATGGAGCGACCATATGTGCAGAAAGAGTCGCAATCTTTAAAGCCATAAGTGAAGGATATACAAAAAAAGACTTTAAAGAACTATACGTTATGTGTGATAGTGACAAAATAGGGACAAGTTGTTTTCTTTGTAGACAAGTAATTACAGAATTTTTTCTTCCAGAAAACAAAGTCATCATGATGAATCCCAAAGGAGAAGAACTAAGCGTTTCGGTTCGTGATCTTTGCCCATATCCATTTAATGAGGAAAGTTTAAAATGAAAAGTGGATTTGTTAGTATCGTTGGAAGACCAAACGTAGGAAAGTCTACCTTATTAAATAGTTTAATTGGAACAAAACTTGCGATTACTTCAAATAAACCACAAACAACAAGATGGGCAATGCAAGGCGTATATCAAGACGAAGAAGCACAAATCGTTTTTGTCGATACGCCAGGAATTCATAAACCAAAATATAAATTAGGAAGACAAATCAATAAAGAAGCTTATAACCATATGGAAGGTGTGGACTTACTTTTATTTTTAATTGATGTAAAAGAACCGTTTGGAAAAGGAGATTCCTTTATTTTAGAAAAAATCAAACAAACCGAAATACCAACCATTTTAATCTTAAACAAAATCGATACCATTTCCAAACAACAACTATTACCATTAATCGAAAAATATCAATCCCTTCACGACTTTAAAGAAATTATCCCCATTTCCGCACAAAAAAAAGAAAATTTACAAGAATTAATCAAAACGATAAAAAAATATTTAAAAGAAGATACGTTATATTATGATGAAGATACGTTAACCGATAAAAGTATGGTCTACTTAGTACAAGAAAGAATTCGTGAAAAAATCTTTTTACAAACCGAAGAAGAAATTCCTTATTCTACCACGGTACAAGTGCTCAAAATGAAAGAAAAGAAAAACGTCGTAACCATTTTAGCAGACATTATTGTTGACCGAGATGCTTTAAAACGAATTTTAATTGGAAAACAAGGAAAACGAATCAAAGAAATCGGTATGGAAGCTAGAAAAGACATCGAAGAACTTATGGGCAAAAAAGTTTTTCTAGAACTTTATGTAAAAACAAAACAAAAATGGAGAGACAACGAAAAAGATTTAATCGATTTTGGATATATCGAAGAAAAAGAAAAATTTTAGTATAAATTTTAAAAATAAGACTATAATAAAATAGGTGATCAAAATGAAAACGTTATTATGGGACTTATTTCGAAATACTGGAAAAATTGAATACTATTTAAAATATAAACAGGAGATGCGAAATGAGAGAAGTAAAGAAAGGACAAATTTATAGACATTTCAAAGGAACTTACCATGAAGTACTTGCGATCGCAAAACACACAGAAACCTTAGAAGATCTAGTAATTTATACCCATGGAGATCAAATATGGGCAAGACCTTATTCCATGTTCTTATCAAAAGTGGACAAGGAAAAATATCCATCGGTAAAAGAAGAATATCGATTTACTTTGGTAGAAAATGATGATCGAAGCCATTGAAGGAATTGTTGTCAAAGAAAAAACCTATGGAGAATCTTCTAAAATTTTAGATGTCTATACTCCAAATTATGGGATCATTAGCGTTCTATCCAAAGGATGTAAAAAAATAAAAAGCTCCTTACGAGCAGGATCCAATCTTTTAATTTATGGAATCTTTCATCTTCGATACAAACCAGACAAATTGTCCACCGTAACCGCAATCGATGTAAAATCTTATTTTAAAGAAATCAAACAAGATATAAAAAAAATTAGTTACGCAACGTATCTATTAGAACTATCCAGCAATGTAGAAAAACAAGCAAAAACCAAAGAAATTTATTTTATTTTAAAAAATGCCCTTTTAAAAATGGAACAATCGTTTGATGCCGAAGCATTAACCCAAATTGTGGAATTTAAATACTTATCCTATCTAGGAGTTATGCCAAACGTAGAAGCTTGCAACTTATGTGGAAATCAAACCGAAATTTTAACCATTGTTCCAAATAAAGGGGGATTTATTTGTAAAGAATGTTATCAAAACGAGAAACTTTATTCTCCAAAAACCTTAAAACTCTTACGAATCTTTTCCATCCTTGATTTAGCAAAAATCGATAAGTTAGAAATCCCTTTACAAGAAAAAAAAGAAATTTCCGAATTATTAGACGAATACTATGAAGATTATACAGGACTTTATTTAAAAAGTCGTTCCTTTTTAAAAAAATTAATAAAATTTCAATAAAAAAAGAAAAAAAAGATTCATTTTTTTCTTTTTTTTCTTTATAATTAAGATGGAGATGGTCGATATGTATGATGTTATTCTAGTAGGTGCTGGTCCAGCAGGACTGTTTGCTGCTTATGAATTAATAACAAAAAACAAAAAATTAAAAATTGCGATGCTTGATAAAGGTAGATTTGCTTTTCATCGTACTTGTCCTATGAACGAAAAAAACATTCCTTGTCAGCATTGTCATCCATGTAGTATTTTATCTGGTTATGGTGGAGCCGGTACTTTTTCCGATGGAAAACTTAATTTCATTCCAAAACTAGGGAAATCCAATCTATTTAAATATTTAGATAAAGAAGAAGCTTACCAACTCATTGATGAAACCGAAGAAATCTTTAAAAAATTTCATATGGATAGTAAAGTTTATCCAACCAATCGGAAAGAAGCAGAAAAAATAAAAGATCAAATCGCCATCTTAGGTGCTGAACTTTTATTAATAAAACAAAAACACTTAGGAAGCGATAAATTACCTACCTATATTGAAGAAATGACCGAATTTTTAAAAGATCAAGGAGTAACCTTATTGGAAAACGCTGATGTTTTAACCATTGATTACGAAAAACAAGCAAACGTCCGCTATCGTCAAGGAAAAGAAGAAAAAGAAATTTCTGGTAAATACGTCATCATCGCTCCTGGAAGAACAGGTGCAAAATGGATTCAAGAACTTGCTGAAAAATATCAAATTCCATATAATTCTCAAAGCATTGAAATTGGTGTTCGCGTAGAAGTAAGAAAAGAAATCCTAAAAAAAATTACGGATGTTATTTACGATCCAACCATTTTTATCAAAACCGATACGTATAATGATGAAATTCGAACCTTTTGTACCAATCCAGAAGGCTTTGTCGCAAAAGAAAACTATGAGGGCTATCTTTGCGTCAATGGACACGCGTTAAAAGATAAAAAATCACAAAATTCAAACTTTGCTTTTATCTCTAAAGTCAATCTTACGCATCCGGTAACCAATACGAGGTTATATGGAGAAAGCATAGCAAGAATTGCGAATACTTTAGGAGATGGGAAACCAATTATCCAAACCCTTAGAGATTTAAAAGCAGGAAGAAGATCTACCATGGAAAGAATTCGCAAAGGATTTATCGAACCAACCTTAAAAGATTGCGTTGCTGGAGATTTAGCTTTAGTTTTACCCCATCGAATTTTAAAAAACATAATCGAAGGACTAGAAAAACTAGATCAAATTATTCCTGGAGTTAATAATGGAGAAACGTTATTGTATGGACCAGAAATAAAATTTTTCAGTAACGAAATTGAAACCGATAACCATATGAAAGCTAAAAACTATCCCTTTTATTTTATTGGTGATGGAGCTGGAAAAGCTGGAAATATTGTAACTGCTGCAGCAACCGGACTTATTGCAGCAAGAGATCTTTTAGAAAAAGAAAAAGCGTAAAGGACCATCGATATTTTCTTGTAAAAAAAAACAATGTATGCTAAAATTACTAAAGAGGTGTTGTTATGGATTTAGTTGTGATTGTCGTTTTACTTGCAATTGTTGTTTTTGCCTTTCGAACCTTTAGTAGTTTTGTTTACTTTATGGAAATTATTGATATCTTTTTCCGAGTTATGCACTTAATTAGTTTAAATTTAGGAATCCGTGAATTTAGTAATTTCGTCTCTGCTTATATACCTTCTTCGATACCAGCAGTATTTGCTAAATATTCGAGTGGAGTTTTTTATACAATACTTATTTGGGGATATATCATTATTACCATTGTCTTTTTAGTATATATTACAAAGACATTCTTTAAAAAGAAGTAAAGATGAAAAAGAAAATTAAAATCGCAATTTTAATCATCCTTTTTTTGATGATTCTCTTTGCATTTCTTCTTAGAGAAAATTGTTTTCTTATCGAAGGAATATTAACCATAAGTATTGGAATTTTATTAATTTTTTATTTTAACCCGAAACAGAACTAAATAGTTCTTTTTCTTTGCAAACAAATGTTCTTTATGATATAATATTTTTAGGTGAAAATGGTATGTATGAATATATAAAAGGAACAGTAGAAGAAATTTTAGCAGAAGGAATTGTTTTAGAAAATCAAGGAATTGGATATTTTATTTATACTCCAGATTCTCATTATTACAAAGAAAAAAAGCAATATAAAGTATACCTTTATCAAAATGTCAAAGAAGATGAACTTACGTTCTATGGATTTAAAACCAAAGAAGAAAAAGATTTCTTTTTGCGTTTAATTAACGTAAAAGGATTAGGATGTAAAATGGCTCTTCCTTTTTTAGCAGCCGATGTCTCTAGTATTGTATCCGCAATTGAAGAAGGAAATATCACATTTTTAAAAAAATTTCCAAAAATCGGAGATAAAATCGCAAGACAAATCATTTTAGATTTAAAAGGAAAATTAGTAAGTTCCGAAGAAGAAAAAGAAAAAGGAAACGAAGAATTAATGGAAGCTTTAAAAGCCTTAGGATACAAAGCTTCGGATATCAAAAAAATCTTGCCACAAATTCCGAAAAAAGAAAGCATTGAAGTGCAAATTAAAGAAGGATTACGATTATTATTGAAATAGGAGGTGTTCTTGTGAAAGATCGCATACTTACCGAAGAAAAATTAGAAGAAGATCAAGAAGAAGCAAATATTCGTCCCGAAACATTAGAAGACTATATTGGACAAACCGAATTAAAAGAAAATATCAGCGTCTATATTAAAGCAGCCAAAATGCGAGATGAGTCCTTAGATCACGTTTTACTTTATGGACCTCCAGGACTTGGGAAAACAACCATGGCATATATTATTGCCAACGAACTTGGAAGTAACATCAAAACTGCTTCTGGACCAGCCATTGAAAAAAGTGGCTATTTAGCATCCATTTTATCTTCTTTAGAAGAAGGAGACGTTTTATTTATCGATGAAATTCATCGAATGCCACGATTCATTGAAGAAATTTTATATCCAGCGATGGAAGACTTTGTTCTCGATATTGTCGTTGGAACCGAATCGAGTTCTAGAAACATTCGGATTGATTTGCCACCATTTACGTTAGTTGGAGCAACGACAAGAGCAGGGGATTTATCCGCACCTTTAAGAGATCGTTTTGGAATCGTATCAAAATTAAACTATTATACCGTTGAAGAACTTACCAAAATCGTAAAGAGAAGTGCTAAAGTTTTTCATTGTGAAATTGAAGAAGAAGCCGCTATCGAATTAGCAACCAGAAGTAGAGGAACGCCGAGAATTGCCAATCGCCTTCTTCGAAGAGTTCGTGACTTTGCTTTAGTCGAAGGAAATGGAATCATCGATTATCCAATTACAACCTTTGCCTTAGATCGCTTAAAAGTAGACCGTTTAGGATTGGATAGTACCGATTATAATTTACTAAAAGCAATCATCGAACGATTTAATGGTGGACCCGTTGGAATTGAAGCATTATCGTCTTCCATTGGAGAAGAACAAAGTACCATTGAAGATGTGTACGAACCTTACTTATTACAAACCGGTCTTTTAAAAAGAACTTCAAGAGGAAGAATGGTTACCAAAAAAGCTTATGATCATTTACAAATTCCTTGTCCAAAACAATTGGAAGAGACTTAGTTCATGAATTTCATGAACTTTTTTTCATTTTTTTTCAAAAAGAAATGGAAATTCGTAAAAAATTCATGAATAGGCTAACCTTTTTATGTTATAATAAAATAAGGAGGTAGTATTATGACAGCACATATCGAGGCTAAGGAAGGAGAAATTGCAAAAACGGTTTTAATGCCTGGAGATCCTAAGAGAGCAACGATGATTGCCAATACATATTTAGAAAATCCAAAACTAGTAAGTTCTGTTCGTGGAATGCTTGCTTATACCGGAACGTATAAAGGAAAAAGCGTAACGGTTATGTCTTCCGGAATGGGAATGCCTAGCATTGGAATTTATGCATATGAACTTTATCAATTTTATCATGTCGATACCATTCTTCGAATTGGAACGGCAGGAGCTTATGATCCAGATTTAAAAATTTTTGATGTTTTATTAACCACCGAATCTTATTCTGATAGCTCGTTTGCCAAAGTTCAAAGCAACGTAACCGACGAAGTAATGTATCCATCCGTTTCTCTTAATCAAAAAATAAAAGAAACGGCAAAAACATTATCCATTCCTTTAAAAGAAGGAAAAATTTATTCTAGTGATGTTTTCTATTTAGAACATCATGATTATCAAAAAATGTTTTCTGTAAACCATTGTTTAGCGACCGAAATGGAATCTTTCGCTTTATTTCATATTGCCCATCGCTTACAAAAACAAGCAGGGTGCCTTTTAACCATATCGAATCATTTTGTTACTGGAGAAGAAACCACAAGCAAAGAAAGAGAACAATC
Source organism: uncultured Bacilli bacterium (assembly GCA_944364705.1). GTDB lineage: Bacteria > Bacillota_I > Bacilli_A > RF39 > UBA660 > RUG12867. Next base: position 11,614 of record CALVWH010000032.1, read on the forward strand.
ATTACATACAATGATAAAATTAGCGTTAGAAAGCATATAAGGAGATGAGTATGAAATATAAAAAGTATCATTATGATCATTTTCAATTACATCTAGTATCAACCAAAAAGTTTAAAACAATTTTAGTAAAAATTAATTTTAAACGACCATTAAGAAAAGAAGAAATCACGAAAAGAAACTTTCTTAGTGACCTTATGATTCGATCAACGAAAAAATATAATTCTGAAAGATTTATGGCCATTGCAACCGAAAACTTATATGGAATGAACTTTAACTCGTATTCCGTAACTTCTGGAAATTATAGTTTACTTAGTTTCAATGCCATGTTTTTAGATAAAAAATATACCGAAGATTCCATCGTAGAAGAAGTTTTTGATTTCTTTCATGAAGTTTTATTTGCCCCAAACATTCAAAATGGAAAATTTGAAAACAAAGCCTTTTCTTTAACCAAAAAATGTATGCGCGATGAACTCGTTTCCATCAAAGAAAATCCTTCAAGATTAAGCAATAGTCATTTATATGATGCGATCGATCCAGATTCCATTTTAGCTTACCATTCCGAAGGATACTTAGAAGACTTAACAAAAATCACAAGAGAAAATTTAGTTTCTTATTACGAAGATGTCCTTAAAAACGATGTTGTTGATATCTTCATTATTGGAGACGTTGATGAATCCATCGCCGATATTATTTTAGAAAAACTTCCATTTCAAAACCCAAAAAAAGAAAATGGAAACCATTATGTTACCGATATTCGAGAAAGAAAAGAAGTTCAAATCTTAAAAGAAAAAAGCAAATTTACGCAAAGTCGTTTATCCCTTGCTTACAATATAAAAGAAATGACCCCATTTGAACGAAATTATGTTAGTTATATTTATTCTTCCATTTTAGGTGGAGGAGCCGATTCCAAACTCTTTCGAACCGTAAGAGAAAAAAATTCCCTTTGCTATTCCATTGGATCTAGTGTCAATCGGATTTTTGAACTTTTACTCATTCGTTTAGGATTAGATGGAAAAAAACAAGAAAAAGCAGTGACATTAATTAAACAATGTGTTGAAGACATGGAAAAGGGAAAATTTACCGAAGAAGAAATCGAAAAAGCCAAAATTATTTACGAAAGTAGTTTAAAAGAAGTGTATGATAATCCATTTAACCTTTTAAACATTTATGTATCAAAAGAATATTTACAAACCGATGACATCGAAAAACGATTAGAAGAAATCAAGAAAGTAGGAAAAAAAGAATTACTTACCTTTGCAAAAAAAGTAAAATTAAATACCATTTATTTGTTAGAAGGGAAAGAAAAACATGGAAAGAAACTTAAATAAATTAGATCTTACGTTATACGAAGAAACTTTAGATCATGGATTTCACGTTTATGTAGTTCCAAATAAAAAAGTAAATAATATTTATGCCACCCTTACCATTCGGTATGGATCCAACCATGACTGTTTTATTCCATACAAAGAAAAAGAAAAAGTATCCTTTCCTCATGGAATTGCCCATTTTCTAGAACATAAAGTATTCGAACAAGAAAGTGGAGAAGATCCTTTTTCTTTCTTTGAATCTCGGGGAGCTAACTGTAACGCCAATACCAGCAATCAAAAAACAACCTACTTATTTTCGGGAATGCATAGCTTCGAAGATAATTTAAATATGCTTCTTGATTTCGTAGAAGAGCCATACTTTACCGAAGAAAACGTTGAAAAAGAAAAAGGAATCATTATCGAAGAATTAAACATGTATAAAGATAATCCAATTCAGCGATTATACGAAACAAGCATTTATAATACCTTTCATTCTCATCCTTGTCGTTATTCTGTAGGAGGAACCGTAGAAAGTGTAAAAAAAATAACCAAAGAAATGCTTTATACTTGTTATCATACGTTCTATCAACCTTCTAATATGTTTTTAATTGTAACAGGAAACGTCGATGCTAAAGAAGTATTTGAAATTGTAAAAGAAAATCATGCCAAAAAGAAATTTCCAAAACAGAAAAAAATAAAGTTAGAAACATATCAAGAACCAGATTCGGTTTTCAAAAAAAGAGAAAAAATAAAAATGAATGTTGTTTTACCAAAAGTATCTTTAACGTTTAAAATACGCATTTCTCATATCAAAGCTTCTTTATTTGAGCTTCGAAATTATATTTATTACTTTTTCGAAACCAAATTAGGATCTACAAGTCTTTTCTTAGAAACTTTAAAAAACAAAGGAATTTTAAATTATGATTTAGGAATTCAAATGGTTCAAACCGAAGACTTTTTAGTGATTATGATTTTAGCCGAAACAAAGAAAACGGAAGAATTCATTTCTTCTGTTTTAGAAGAAATAAAAGAGAAAACCATTTTAAAAGAAGAATTAGAAAGAAAAAAGAAAGCAATGATTAGCTCTTATATCCATATGAGCGATAGTGTTTTTGCTTTAAACCAAAAAATTATGAATAACTTAATTACCTACAAGGAAGTATACGACGATGATTTTTCCATGATTAAAAAATTAAACGTAAAAGATGCGAATGAAATTTTAAAACAAATTTCTTTTGAAAATTATTCGATTGTAACTGTAGAAAAAGACGAAAAGTGACAAATTCTCTTTTTCTTTTTTGTTATAACAAAAAGGGTGATTGTTATGAGAGAATATTATCTTTTTTTCATCAAAAAAGAAATTTACCCGATTTATCATAAAAAAAGTGCTTCTTTCTATCGTATTTTTTCAAAACTACGATCTTGTGATAAAAACAATTATGCTTATGGAACTTCGATTTTCTTTCAATTATGTGATTTGGTTCCAAAAACAAGATTACAAACCTATTTTCAAAAAAAACAAATAAAAGACAAAAATGGAATTTTTCTTTTCGAAAAAGAAAAAGCAATCGTTCGAATTATGAGACCTTGTATTTATATTAAAACGAAGAAAAATTTGCCTTCTTTATTTAAACTTTTTCTTTATGTTCATCCCAATATTTTTATTTGTGATTTCGAAAATCAAGATTATTTTTGGTTAGAACAATATCAAAAATTTTATCAAAAATGACGTTTTTTTAACTTCTTTTCCAATTTCTTTTCTCTTTGTTCTTCTTGATAAATCCTCAGTTCTTCTCGATCTAAAGTTTGTAAATACTTTAATAAAAACATTTGACTTTCTTTCTTTTTTTCTTCCTCTTCTTTTTGTTTTTGATAACATAAAAGGTCTTCCTTTAAAAACCTTTCTTTTTTTTCCTCAATTTCCATAGAAAGTCTATGGATTTTTTCATCTAATTTCTCATTTTCTTTTTGTAAAAATAAAGCAGCATCTAAAAACGTAGACCCAAGAAAAAAAGGAAGATTCTGTAAATTCTTTTTCTCTTCTTGTAAAAATTGCTTTTGTTTTTCCCGTTCCTCTTTTCTTTCATGTAAATTTTGATATTCCATAGAAAGACTTTTTAATTTTTTTTGCTTCATATCGTATCCTTTCCTTAAACTTTATGAAAAAAAAAGAGAGAATATGCTTTTCTATTGTAATTTTCTCAAAAATTTAGTAATATAATTAGTAGGAAGGAAGGATAATATGGGAGCATTTCTTATTGATTTATTAAAAGTTCTTATTGGTTTTGTCCTTGGAGCAGTTGCTGGCTTTTTCCTAGCAAGAAACTATATGAAAAAATATATGAAAAAAAATTCACCAATTAATGAACAAATGGTGAAAGCAATGATGAGCCAGATGGGAAGAACACCAAGTCAAAAACAAGTAAATCAAGTCATGAAAATGATGAATAAAAATATGAATTAGAAAGAAAAAAACTTTCTTTTTTTTTTCTTTTTCATATAGTATATTGAGGTGAAGAAAATGAAGCCAATAATTGGAGTTCTTTTACGAAAAGAAATTACGAAAGAAGAAAATGAAGTTATGGTTCTTTATCAAAACATTTACCAAGCATTAAAACATTATGGTGCGACTGTGATTGGCATCGATACGTTTGATTCTAGGGTTCTTTCTTTGTGTGATGGTCTTGTAGGACAAGGAGGAGACGATATTCGATTTGAAGATAAAGAAATTATTCTTTATGCGTATCAAAAAGAAATTCCTTTTTTAGGAATTTGTTTAGGAATGCAAGAAATGGGGGTATTCTTTGATGGAACGTTAGGTGATTTTAAAGATTCTTTCCATAAACAAATCAAAGACTATGTACATGAAGTTACCATCAAAAAAGATAGTTTTTTATATCAAATTGTCGGAAAAGAAAAAATAAACGTAAATAGTCGTCATAAATCTTTTGTAGAAAAAACATCCCTTTCTACGTGTGCTACTTATGACCATACCATAGAAGCGATTGAAGATAAAACAAAACCATTTTTTTTAGGAGTACAGTGGCATCCAGAAGCGATGATTTCTTATGATGAAGATGCGGATAAGATTTTATCTGCTTTTGTGAAAGCTTGTGAAAATCGTGACGCTTGATTTTTTAGCGAATCTTGTATCTGGAACGATTGAATATCGAAAAAAAGAAACGTTCAAAAAAATAAGAATCGATACTAGAATTTTAGAAAAAGGGGATTGTTTTCTAGCCATTGTTGGAAAAGAAAAAGATGGTCATGATTATATAGAAGAAGCCATGAGAAAAAAGGCGAGTGTTATTATTTATAGTAACGATCATTCTTTTTCCAAAGAAGTTAGTAGAATTCGTGTTTCCGATACCAAACAAGCACTTTTTCTTCTTGCTTCTTATTTTTTAGAAACTTACCGAAAACCAGTGATTGCGATTACTGGGAGTAATGGAAAAACCACAACCAAAGAATGGATTTCTTATTTTTTAAACGATCATTATAAAGTATTAAAATGTCCGAAAAACTATAACAATAAAATAGGAGTATCGTTAACGTTATTAGAACTTGATGATACGTATAATTACCTTTTACTAGAATTTGGAATGAATCATGAAAAAGAAATTGAAGAACTTTCTTTGCTTACCCATCCAGATCTAGCCATAATTACCAATATTGGATCTGCTCATATTGGAAATCTAGGAAGTAAAAAAAAGATTTTTGAAGCCAAAAAAGAAATTTTAGCAGGAATGGATCATGGCGTTTTGTTGGTGAATGGAAAAGATCCTTTTTTAAGAAGAATGTATAATCCAAATATATTTAAAGTTGGTTTGGATTGTTGTGTTCCAAAACAAGTAAAAACTACATGGGAACAAACAACATTTGTTTTACCTTATAAAGGAAAAGAATATTTCTTTGAAACGCCATCGATTGGAAGGTTAAGTTTATCTAATTTGCTGATTGCGATTCAACTTAGTCTTTTTCTTTGTATTCCGATCGAAGAACTTCAAAGAAAAACGAAACAATTTTCTAATTTACCAGGAAGATTAGAAAAAACAAAAGGAAAATTTATATTAATTGATGATTCTTATAATGCCAGTTATGAGTCTGCGAAAAATATCTGCTCTCTTTTAGAAAAAGAAAAACAATCGAAAATTTTTATTTTCGGAGATTTTTTAGAGCTTGGAAAATATCGAAAACGTTATCATAAAAAAATAAATAGAATGCTTAAAAAAATACCAAATAAAGAAGTTCTTTTGGTAGGAAAAGAAACCAAAAGGATTCGTGGAAAACATTTTGAAAACAATAAAGAATTAAAACGATATTTACAAAAAATCAATTTACAAGAAAAAATTGTCATAGTAAAAGGTTCTAGAAACATGCATTTAGAAGAAATTAGTCAGTTTTTAAAAGAATCTTTGTAATTTTTTTATATCGAAAACGTTTACAAATGAAAAAAATATGTTATAATAAATATGGCTTTTTCAAATACACACATTATGGATTTTTATGCCGAGTGCCGTTTTGGTGGTATAAAAAGTAGAAGTAATGGAGGAAATAACGAAAAGGAGGAAAAATATGTCTGTTGTTTCTATGAATTTATTGCTTGAAGCAGGAGTACATTTTGGACATCAAACAAAAAGATGGAATCCAAAAATGGCAGAATATATTTTCACTGCTCGCGATGGAATTTATATTATTGATTTACAAAAAACAGCAAAAAAAATTGATGAGGCTTATGAAGCATTAAATGCGATTGCCGCAAATGGTGGAAAGGTTTTATTTGTTGGAACAAGAAAACAAGCAAGCGATGCGATTAAGGAAGAAGCTACTAGAGCAAATTCTTATTATGTTGCAGAACGTTGGCTTGGAGGAACGCTTACCAACTTTAGAACAATTCGTAAAAGAGTAAAACGTTTAGAAGAAATTGAAAAAATGGAAAAAGATGGTATTTTCGAAGTTTTACCAAAGAAAGAAGTTATTGGATTAAAAAAAGAATACGATAAGTTAAATAAACTTTTATGTGGTATTCGTGATATGGTAAAATTACCAAATGCGATGTTTATCGTTGATCCATCAAAAGAAGAAATTGCGATTCGTGAAGCTCGTAAATTACATATTCCAGTATTTGGAATTGTTGATACAAACTGTGATCCAGATATGGTAGATTATGTAATTCCAGCAAATGACGATGCAATTCGTGCTGTAAAATTAATTACTGGTGTTATGGCAAATGCCGTAGCAAGTGCTCAAGGTGGAAAAATGAATGACTATACATCGGATCGAAAAGAAGAAAAAGCAGAAGATATCATGCAAAGAGCTTTAGAAACGGTAAAAAGAAAAGAAGATCGTAAAAGATTTGATAATAAAAAAGATAAAAAACCATTTAATAAAGAAAAGAAACCATTTGTAAAAAAAGAAAATCCTGTATCTGAAACAAAAGAAGAAAAAGTAGAGAAAAAAGAAGAAAAAGCCGTAGATTTTGAATCTTTAACTGTTTCAGAACTTCGTAATCTTGCAAAAGAAAAAGAAGTGAAAGGATATAGTACAATGAAAAAAGCAGAATTAATTGATGCTTTAAAATAAATTACAAGATGGTGTAAACCATCTTTTTGTGTAAGGAGGAAAAGAAATGGTAACTGCTAGTTTAGTAAAAGAATTAAGAGAAAAAACTGGAGCTGGAATGCTTGATTGTAAAAAAGCATTAGAAGCTACTGGTGCAAACATGGATCAAGCAATTGATTGGCTTAGAGAAAAAGGAATTTCTAAAGCTGAGAAAAAAGCTGGTAGAATTGCTGCAGAAGGAATCGCAGATGTTCTTGTAAATGGAGATTCTGCGGTTATTGTAGAAGTAAATTCAGAAACAGATTTCGTTGCGAAAAACGAAGAATTTAAAACTCTTGTAAAAGCAATTTTAAATACCATTATGGAAAATGATCCACAAACGGTAGAAGATGTTTTAAGCCTTCCTTATGAAGGGAAAACAATTGGTGATCTTATCATTGAAAAAACATCAAAAATTGGAGAAAAATTAAGTTTACGTCGTTTTCAAAAAGTTACGAAAAAAGACGGAGAAGTTTTCGGATCTTATATTCATATGGGAGGCAAAATTGCTGTTTTAACAGTTCTTGCGAACACAAACGAAGAAGTTGCAAAAGATGTTGCGATGCATGCAGCTGCAATGAGACCAAGTTATGTTAGCATAGAAGACGTACCAGAAGATGTTATTGAAAGAGAAAAAACTGTTTTAACAGAACAAGTAATTAATGAAGGAAAACCAAAAGAAATGGCTGAAAAAATTGTTCAAGGAAAATTACATAAATTTTATAGTGATGTTTGCTTAAAAGAACAAATTTTCATTAAAGCTGAAAATAAAGAAACGGTTTCAAAATATGTTCAAAACAATGGAGGAACCATCGTATCTATGATTCGTTTCGAAGTTGGAGAAGGTATGGAGAAAAAAGAAGAAAATTTTGCTGAAGAAGTTATGAGTCAAGTAAACAGTGTAAACTAGAAAGATTTTCTTTCTTTTTTTTTATG